>JACPIG010000025.1 GCA_016188205.1 Candidatus Woesearchaeota archaeon | reverse complement strand
TCCTCGCCCTTGTCAGTGTCGCTTTTCTCATCGCCGAACTCTGCATTCCACTGGTCGTCTTCCTCGTCTTCTTCCTCTTCCTCATCATCCTTGTCCTCGTCAAACCAGTCCTCTTCCTTTTCTTCCTTCCCCTTGCGCTTCTTCTCCTTCTCTTCCTTGTCAGCCATCACACACCGCCAGAGTTACATGCGACACATTAAAGATAAAAATCATAAAAAACCGCTCTACCACTCATCATCGCCAGAATCATCTCCCTTGTCGTCTTCGGCGTCATCATCATCGTCATCGTCGTCGTATCCTTCCCACTCATCCTTAGGCATAATCTCCACCTCCTTGCTGCGAGCCGTTGCAACAGCTTACTATATAAATTTTTTGGTGGGTTTCCGATTAACTTTTTAAAATAATTGCAGCTATATGGGCGTATGAAATGGCATGGGCGGCTATTCTTGAACTTGGAGCATTTTTGGCGTAATCTAAGGCGTTTTGCATTTAACAACCGATCCGTATTTGAACTGGGATTTATTCTGATTTATTCCCTTGAGCAATTAGGGCTGGTTTGGTTTGGCGCCAGAGCTGCAAACACGCAAGAGCTGTTGTTCACAATTTCTATTTTTATATTGATGTTCTTTACGACTTTCGCAGTTCATAAAATAGTTATGGAATCAAGAATTAAACTTTTAGAAGAGGAATTAACAGGCATAGTAAATGATAAACTTAAACTGGAATTGAAATTTAGGCACTTATACGACAAGCACGCGGAATTAAAAAGTTCGTATAATGATTATGTTGTTCAAGTAGTATCTAAATCTTTAAATATTAACAAAAAGATAGGAGGAAAAAAGGGGCGACAACATGACAACTAAGGAAGCTCTAGAGTTTTTGGAAAGGAACAAAAAAGAAGTGGATAAAATAAAGGAGGAGTTTGATAGGCATAGCGCTAGTTTTGATAAAAGAATGAAAGATTTATTGGCAAATCTTTAGCTTCCTCTGTTAAACTCTTATGTGCATCGCATATCAGAAATCATCTGTGCGCAGGCATTCAATTCCTGCTGCTGCAACAAGCCCCTTAACCTTTTCCTTAAAGCCTCCAAGCCCCTTCCAGTCAAGAATGACAAGCTCTGCTTTTGGCTCTGCCTTTTCCATCGCCTGCCTCAGCATTTCTTCGTCAAGGCTTCCAAGCGCATACTTCGGGCAGACGTGGGCGACAGCAATGTCAGTATTGAGCATCACCTTGCGGAAATTAGGGCAGTGGTGCTGCCCTCCAATGCCGACAGCTGATTTTATCCTGCTGCTGCCGCTATTGCTGCCATTGCTGCCGTTGTTCCCGTTGCAGCCACTTCCTCCGCTGATGCCGCCGCACTCTTTAACAGCACCCATTATTGCAGCAGCAACTATTTTTCCAGCCTCCTCGTTTCTGTACATTCGCTCATTACTTCCAATCTCAATGAACATGCACGGCTTATCAACACTTGGTCCGTGATGCGTCGCCTCCTGAATCACTTCCACGCCAAGGGCGTTGCCTTGGAGTTCCATGAAAGCAGATTTCATCAGCTCAGAAGGAGCTGTGCAAAGAAGCCTGTCCACACCACCAAACTCTGCCTTTCCCCAGTTGCCCGGAACATGGACAGTGAAGGCATCAAGCCCTGCCTTGCTGACATGCTTGCTTGCAAAAACAAGAACATCAGCATCCATGCCTTTGTCTATGCCTTCCAGATGAATCATTTCCCTGTCAAAAGAATAAACAGACACGTTGTTTCCGCCAACAGAAGCCCTGAAGCAGCCGCCTGACTCCTCAAAATCATAGCTGCCCAGAAGCTGCTTCCTTATGTTTACGCTTGCAGGGTCCTTGTCAGAAGTGATTATTGCCGCGTTCATAAGCAGGTTAAACAGACAGGCATATATAAAATTTAGCCAGTAAAGTTTAAATAAAGCCTCATTTATGCAGAAAAATATGCCTCAATACATGTATCAGCTCAAGATACCAAAGCCAAGGGTTGCGGTTCTCATAGGCAGGAATGGCGAAACAAAGAAGCAGATAGAGGAAGCAACTCATGCAAGGCTTTCAATTGACTCAAAGGAAGGAGACGTGACGCTCACAGCAGAAGACGGGCTTGACCTGTACTCTGCAAGGGAAGTTGTTCAGTCAATAGGCCGCGGGTTCAACCCCAATGTTGCAAGGCTGCTGCTCAAAGGCGACTACGTGTTTGAAAAATTAGACCTGTCCGAGCACGCGGCAACAAAGAACCACTTCATAAGGCTGAAAGGAAGAATTATAGGCTCAGGAGGCAAGTGCAGGCGCCTGATAGAGGAGCTCACAGGATGCCACCTTTCCATATACGGCAAGACAATAGGCATTATCGGGGAGCCGGAAAGCGTCTCTGCGGCGAGGAAGGCAATAGGGCTCCTGATAAAAGGAAGCATGCACAGCACAGTCTACAGGTGGCTTGAGAAAAAAGGGAAGCAGATAAGGGAAAGGCAGATGAGTGGATAAAAATGGCAGAACCAAAAGAGCAAAAAAGCCCTGAAAACGCAGCTTACGAGCTTGCAAAGAAGCAGCGCGACATATCAATAGCGGAGTTCTTTGAAAAAAATAGGCACCTTCTTGGGTTTGACAACAAAAGAAAGGCGCTGCTCACAGCAGTAAAGGAGGCTTGCGACAATTCCCTGGACGCGTGCGAAGAGGCGCGCATACTGCCTGAAGTGACAGTTGAGCTCATAGAGATGTCAGAGGACAGGTACCGCGTCATCGTGGAGGACAACGGGCCGGGAATAGTCAAGAACCAGATACCAAAGGTGTTTGCAAAGCTTCTCTACGGAAGCAAGTTCCATCACCTCCAGCAGAAACGCGGACAGCAAGGCATAGGCATAAGCGCGGCAGTTCTGTACTCACAGCTCACAACAGGAAAGCCCGCAAAGATAACCTCAAAAATATCGCCAAAGGAGCCAGCTCATTACTACGAGCTCAACATAGACATACAGGGCAACAAGCCCGATATAGTGAAGGAGGACGCAGTGAGCTGGGAGCGCCAGAGGGGAACAAGGGTTGAGATGGAGCTTGAGGCAACATACCAGAAAGGGCTGCAGTCAGTTGACGAATACTTAAAGCAGACCGCAATAATCAATCCCCACGTCACAATAATATACACAACCCCCAAGGCAGAGCAGGTAATCTATTCGCGCTCAACAGACGAGCTGCCTGTGGAGCCAAAAGAGATAAAGCCGCACCCATACGGCGTGGAAATAGGGCTGCTTATGAGGATGCTTGACAACACCCCATCCAGGACCTTGCAGTCATTCCTGACAACAGAGTTCTCAAGAGTCGGGGGCGGCACTGCAAAGGAGATATGCCAAAACGCTGCTTTGCTTCCAGGCATGAAGCCGCAAGAGATAAGCAGGCAGCAGACAGAGAAGCTGATGGAAGGAATAGAAAAAACAAAGATAATCGCGCCGCCCGCAGACTGCATCTCGCCAATCGGCGAGAAGCTCATTGAAAAGGGGCTTAGAAGCGTGATAAACGCAGAATTCTACTGCGCAACAAGCAGGCCGCCATCAGTCTACAGGGGTAACCCTTTTGCAATAGAATGCGGAATAGCCTATGGAGGCGAAATCCCGGCAGACAGCACAGCCACGCTCCTAAGGTTTGCAAACCGCGTTCCATTGCTTTACCAGCAGGGCGCGTGCTCAATGACAGAATCAACTGCAAAAACCAGCTGGAAGCCATACGGGCTGAGCCAGAGCCAGAACTCAATGCCAACAGGGCCTGCGGTTATCCTTGTGCACATGGCATCCGTATGGGTGCCGTTCACGTCAGAGGCAAAGGAAGCAATCGCGCATTACCCCGAAATAATAAAGGAGACAAAACTCGCGCTTCAGGAATGCGGAAGAAAGCTCAGCATATACATACACAAAAAGACAAAGGCAACAATGCAGCTGGAAAGGGCAAACCTGTTTGAATGCTACATCCCCGAAATAGCAGACTCGCTCGCCGCCCTGTCAGGCGGGAACAAGGAAGGAATACTCGCACATCTCAAAAAAATGCTGCACAAGCCTGAAATACAGGCGCAGCTCGCGCAGGAAGAAAACCCGTACTATGACGATACGATGAAGATAAGCGCAGAGAAAGAAGATAAGGAGAAAGAGGAATAATAAACTTGAAAATGGCAGAACAAAAAAACAGCGCCAAACAGGCATTGCAGGGGCTTGGAAAGAAGCTCGTGGCAGACATAGAGAAAGGCAAAAACCCGAGCATAGACGTAACTGTAAGGACCCTGTCCAACGTGTCGTTTGACAAGAAAACAAAGAAGCTGCTGCTCGGCGAGAAGACCGCGACAAGAGAGTTCTTCAACGTGGGGCACATAAAGAAATTCGTTCAGACGCTGGAAGCCGCAAAAATATCAAAAAGCCTTCTTGACGAAGGCAAGCACGCAAGCCTCAGGGATGTTTATTATCAGGGGCTGAGGACAATCCCAAACACAAAGATAGACCTCTGGGAGGACCAGTCAGAGTCAGACAACGCAATAGAGGACCTTGAGCTGATAACAGACTGCTCAAGGGAGCGGCTCAACGTCAACGCAAACAAGATGGGCTCAGTGGCAGGAAAAGTCGTCATAGAGGACAAAGGCGACACGATAGACTGGAGCAGGATGGGCTCAGGCGGGTGGAGCATACCCTCAAACGTGGAAGAAATAGACATCAAAAAGGTTTCGGCGAAATACGTCATATACATGGAAAAGGCGGCAGTATGGGAGCGGCTGCACGAGGACAAGTTCTGGGACAAGCACGACTGCATAATAATAAGCTCACAGGGGCAGACAACACGAGGCATAAGAAGGCTTCTGCAAAGGCTCCACACAGAGCACAAGCTGCCCGTATACATACTCACAGACTTTGACCCCTACGGAATATACATATACAGCGTAATAAAGTTCGGAAGCATAAGCTTAGCTCATATGTCAGAAACCCTTGCAATACCGGAAGTCAGGTTCCTTGGAATGAGCGGAGATGACGCAACGAATTACGACCTTAAAAGGTACTTCATAAAGCTAAAGGACGTGGACATAAGCAGATTAAAGCAGATGTCAGAATATGACTGGTTCAAAAACTCAAAGGAATGGCAAAGGCAGTTCAGGATGATGAAGCAGTTCAATGCAAAGTTTGAAATACAGGCGCTCACATCAAAAGGGCTGTCATTCATAAGCGAGCGATACCTTCCTGAAAAGATAAGGAAGCAGGAGTTTATAGACTGATGACAAAATGAAGCTCTGGATGCACAAGGCGGAAAAAGCAGTTGACGAGATAATACCCCTGCTGCTGCTCGCCTTCCTTGCAGTCATAGCGCTGGAAACAATATTTGCCAAAGATGCGGAAAGGTTCAGGCACGAGATAGACCTGTTCGACACGGCGCTCATAGGCGTTCTGGCAGCAGACCTGTTCTTCAAATACGAGCGCATAAAAAGCGTGCCTAAATTCATCGCAAAGTACTGGCTCCAGATAATAGCAGTCATGCCATTCTTCATCGTGTTCAGGCTGCTTGAATACCTCCAGCTAACAGAACTCGCGGCAACAGGCACAAAGTTTATCAACGAAACAAGCACGATAGGAAAGGGACCTGCACTGATAATAAGGGAAGCGGAAAAGTCAGGCGAAATAAGCAGGGCATCAAAGCTTCTGAGATTCAAGCCCCTCGCAAGGTTCCCAAGGCTGCTCGCATCAATCCCCTTCTTTGAAAAGCCAACAGGAAAGCACCACCCGCATGAGAAAAGGAAGAAAAAACATTTATAAACGCACACCAAAACATTCTTATTCCATCAAGGACCTGTAGCCTAGCCTGGACAAGGCGACAGCCTTCTAAGCTGTAAATCCGGGGTTCGAATCCCCGCAGGTCCATGCAAGCTATAAGCGCATGCTTACGCGAGGGTACCCAAGCGGCCTAAGGGGATCGCCTGCAGAGCGATTATTCGGGGGTTCAAATCCCTCCCCTCGCTTTAATAAACTCTAACGTTTTTATGTATAGAGAACTGCTCAGGATATGTGACTTATGTGCGTAGTTCTAATCCGGTCAACTGCGAGTCAAAGCGCCACATAAGCCACGCGGTTTACCATAAAAATCTGACAATACCTTTTATTGCACTCTGGAAATCACCGTGTTTAAGCATGTACAAATAGTCAAAATCGTGAACTTCCTCGAATCTATCTTTGTGATAAAGGACTAGTATACTTGGATTGAATTTGGCTGCGTATTCCCATCCTTTATCGAGATAAGGTGAAGCATACATAACCCTTTCAGGGTTTAATCCGTATTTCGCTAATTTTTCTGCCTCCGCATCACTTACGTTTTCAGACCTCTTTGTGTTCCCCGTTTCTATAAGTATGCGTAATTGACTCGGTCTTATACCTCTGAATAGTGTGTTTCTTCCCAACTCGCTAAGCTCTCTTGCCGCACTGAGGAAATTCGGACTTAGCTTACCGCTTTGCATTAATTCTTCAATATAAGCCTGCCCTCTTTTAAGGTATAGGTCCGGGAATATGTAACTGTAAGAACTTGATAATATGCCCTGGCTTAGCTCCGGATCATTTACAAATAGCACATAAATTTTAGGGCCGAATATTGCCATTCAACCTTTTTTTCAGATTCTGATTAAAAAGTTTTCCCTTTATCAATTTTGTTTCCCAATCCTTGGCAGTACAACATAGGCGGCAACAGCAAAAACAGCAGTTAAAAACCAGAAAGCCAGGGGGTCTGTCTTCCTGAAGAGCAGCAGCAGGAAATTAACAACTACAGCCACAGCCAGGCTGACCGCTATTGCCTGTTTCGCTTTTCTTCCCATTATAATGGACTCGTCGGGAAATTCAGCTTGGCGCTGAGAAACTCGTCGCCAAGTATTTGAACCCGAAGCCTCACCACAGCGAATGGTGCGCTCTGCCGTTGAGCTACGAGCCCTCAAAGAAAAGGTATGATTGCCTGTTTAATAAGGTTGCTGTAACAATAGGGGACTTTGAATAACCCCTGTTTACTTCAAAATTCAAAGTCCTTCTTTGAGAGGTTTGATGTATTTTAGTGGGTTATTCAAACCTCTCAATAAAGAAAATCAGGCAGCTGCCTGCAAGGCATCAGCTTGCCACGTAAAGGCTTTTCCTTCGGGGAAGATGCTTTTTGTCGTCGTAGAAATCAGATTCAAAGTCATCAAAATCCTCCTCAACCGGCTCATGGCTCTCAACCGGCAGGAAGCGCTTTTCTTTAACCATCATTCCACAATATGGGCAGCTACTATATAAATATTGTGCTGCCGTTTTCAGAAGATTTCCATAACTTTTTTAAAGAAGCCCTAAGACCTTGCCCTGATGGGAAGAATCAAGACTCAGCTGATAAAAAGCACGGCAGTGAAGATTGTGGAGATGCATGGAAGCAGCTTCACCAAAGACTTCAAGGAGAACAAGGCGCTCATATCCAAATATGCCATAGTCAATTCAAAAAAGCTGAAGAATTCCATAGCAGGCTATGTGACACGGCTTGTCAGGCTGAAGAAGATTGAGTAAGCCTGAAGAACTCTTTAGCAGAAAGTCTTGAATATATGCGGCATTGCTTTCTTCTATTATCGTAAAAAGCGTTTTACTTCTTCTCTTGCTTTTCAGCCTTCTTTTCCGCCTTTTCGGGCTTTGCAGCCGCTCCGGTTGCAGGCGCTTTTGCAGCTCCTGCTGCTCCTGGCGCTGCCGGAGCAGCTCCTGCTGCTGCGCCTTCCACAGGCAGAAGCTCATCAATTATGACTGAAGGTATGCCTGCCTGTACAAGCTTTCCTTTTATCTCACTGCGCTCCTTGCCAGCCATGGAGTCTATAATCGTCTTCGCCTTTGCAAGAAGCTCTGTCCTGCGCTTGGCTATGTCCTCTGCCAGGCGCTTCTTCTCCTCCTCAAGCTCCTTAAGCTCTTCCTCTGTAAGCTCTGTCTTCTCCTGGGAAATCTCTGTGTCAAAAGCGCCTGCATCAATGTCCTTCAGCGTGTCAACAGCGGGCTTTCCCTCAACAAGGATGCCCATTGAGTTGCAAGTGCCGACGATTTCCTTAACCTTCTGCTTAAGCGCCTTGCCAAGAAGCGAGTCCTCCTTCATCTTTGCAATCTTTATAATCTGCTCAATCCTTAGGTCGGCAACCTTGTCAAGCAGAGGGTTTGCCGAGCCCTTCTCAACATTCGCTTCCTTCTTAACAAGCGCGCTTGCCGGAGGCGTGCCTATGGTTACCTCAAATTCCTTTGTAGAAGCATCCACCAAGACCTTGACCGGGACCTGCATGCCCCTGAACGAGGCTGTTTTCCTGTTTATCTCAGCCACAACCTGGCCTATGTTAACGCCCAAAGGACCGAGACTTGGACCGAGCGGCGGGCCTGCTGTTGCCTTTCCACCCTCAACCAGCGACTGCACTGTCTGTGTTGCCATTCTGTTTTTCTGCCTTAGTTTTACTACCCACTACATACCACATACTACGAACTACTCACTACTCCTCTTCCTTCTCCTCTCCGCCTTCGTCTGACTCGCGCCTTATGACCTTGACAGTGTCCATCTTAAGAGTGATTGGGATTGGAACTGCTGCCTCAAGCAGCTCAACAACCACTTCCTCCTTTACCTTGTCAACCCTTGAAATCTTTGCCTGCTCCCTCTTGAACGGGCCTGTTATTATCTCAACGATGTCGTTCTTCTTTATGTTCACCTCAACCTTCTTTGCAGGCTCAAGCATGTGCTCAATCTCGCTGTACTGAACTTCCTTAGGAAGGATGCCCCTTGCATAAGGCACCTTGAAGCACGAAGCCTCCGCATCAGCCCTCGTCTTTGCCTCAACAAAGATGTAGCCGCGCATTCCATGCGGCCTTATTACGGAATAAACCGCAAGCTTCTTCTTCTTCGCGTTTGACGTGACGAAATCCATCACCTGGTCCTCACGGTTTGCAGTCGTGCGCATGGCAAAAATTATGGAGCCCTCAGTGCTTATTTCAGGCTTTTCCACAACTGCAACAGGCTCGCTGGCTTCCTCATCAGCCTTGTTTGCGTTCTCAAACTCCCTTTCAAGCTCTTCCTTTTCCATCTTTCCCCTTCAAGCTTTAATCATCACTTCGGAATAAGCGTCTGCGACGCGAGCTGAAGCAGAAAGCCAATCAGCCCTATAAGCATGATACCTGCGCCTGACACCTTGACTATCGTCCTCAACTCATCCGAGTCAGGCTTCCTAGTTACCCTTAAAACCCTCCTGCTCTCAAGGATGAACTCTTTAGTCCGCAAAAGAAGCTCCATAAAACAGAGAAAAAGACGGTGTTTTTTAAAGCTTGCGGTTTGTGGTTTGCTGCCTATTCATCGCTGCCTATTCATTGTTTCATATACTCTGCCCAAAAAACCCAAAGCATCATGACTGTTCAACGGGCCACTAGTCCTCATTATCGGGCCTCCGGTATATGAGACAACCGCATATAGGATAGTCCCTGCTGTGACGTCCTGAATAAGGGTTACAGTATCAATATGTGCCCTTGTCCTTGTATTTCCAGCCGTTACTTGACAACCCTCCAAACCCTCAGCAGCCATTCCAGCCAGTTCTTCATAAGTAAGCCGTGTTTGTCCTCTTGTTACTGTAACTCCTCCACCAGCCAGCAATTCCTCTATATTACTTCCCGTTCGCCCCATATCATTGCCCATTTTAGCCATCACCCCACAAACTCAATGCCAAGCTCGCTTTCCACTTCCTGCCTCTTCCTTGAGACCTTTGGAGCGCCGAACATCTGGGCTGACTTGACGCCCGTGATTATAAGCATAGCCCTTATCGTCTTTGCAAGGTCGTCATAAATCTGCGCGCCCCATATCAGCTTTGCCTCCTCGTCAAGCTTGTCAGAAACAGCCTCAACAACCTGCCGCGCCTCCTCAAGAGTCATGTCCGGGCCCCCAATCACGTTTATCAGCGCGCCTGTGGCGCCTGTGATGTCAACGTCAAGAAGAGGATTGCTAAGAGCCTTCTCAACAGCGTCAGCAGCCCTGTTCTCAGTGTCGCTCTCACCCAAGCCGATAAGGGCAACGCCGCCGCCAGACATCACAGCCTTTATGTCCGCAAAGTCAAGGTTTATAAGCCCGACCTTTGTGACAAGCTCTGTTATTCCCTTCACAGCGTTTGTAAGGATTTCGTCAGCAACCTTGAACGCTGTCTGAAGCGGAAGCTCAGGAGCAAGCTCAAGCAGCTTGTCATTCGGAATGACTATGAGCGTGTCAACAATCGCCTCAAGCTTTTCCAGCCCCATAAGGGCGTTCTCGTATCTTCTATTGCCCTCCATTGAAAAAGGAAGAGTGACTATGCCCACAACCAAAGCGCCCATCTTCTTGGCAAGGTCGGCAAAGACAGGCGCGCTGCCTGTTCCTGTTCCCCCTCCAAGCCCGCATGTCACGAAAACCATGTCAGCGCCCTGAAGAGCAGACTTGACTTCAGCCTCTGTCTCCTTAGCAGCCTCTTCCCCAAGCTTCGGATTAGCCCCGGCCCCCAAGCCCTGAGTCAGCTGCTTGCCTATGAGGATTTTTTTGTCAGCAGTTGTGTAAAGCAAGTCCTGCGCATCCGTGTTTATGGCAATAGTCTCTGCGCCAACAACCCCTATCTCGCTTATCCTCGTGACTGTGTTGTTGCCTCCGCCTCCGCACCCAACAACCTTTATGCTTGCCCTGTGCCTTGTCAGGAACTCCTCAAGCTCGGCATCAGCAGAATTAGACGCTTTTTGCTCGGTTATCCTGCTGTGCACAATCTCGCTTTCATAGCCGTCCATTATCCAAACCCCCTTCAAAACCCAAACAAGATGAAAAGTGAACCTACTGGACAATAAATAAACTCACTGATATATAAAGTTTTTCCGAAAGTTTTTCCGGATGGGTGCTGCTCACTGCTGACGTTCCTGCTCAAGCCCTTCACTGCCAGAATTCAGCTCTGCCTGCGGAGCCTGTGATGCCTGTTCTGCCTGTGGATACTGTGCCTTCTGCGCCGCCACGGGCGCGGAAGTTTTGAACTCAACACCCATTATCTCGGGAATCACTTTTTTTATGCCTTCCCTCACCTTTTCCTGAAGCTGCTGCGGCAGCTCATCCGGCAAGCTTATGGCAGCTGCCCCGTCGCTTATAGACAAGGAGTAATCCCTGAAGTAAAACTTAAGAAGGCTGTCAAGCTTCTCATAAGTGTCTGTAACCAGCCTGCGCACAGAGATTTCGTAG
>JACPIG010000014.1 GCA_016188205.1 Candidatus Woesearchaeota archaeon | reverse complement strand
TCTCTACATTAAAATGATTCCGTTTTTTATTTCAGGAAAAATTTTATAAAACACGGAATATCATTAAACAATTAATTCGCCAGAATCCTGCTTCTCAAAAATTGTCGTCTTTAGAGTTCCCCAACAGTATACTAAAGTTATCCAGCCCGGTAGGGGCATTGAACTTTCGGTTGCCTTTTAAGGCAGTTCATATTTTCAGGAAACGATTATGCGCCAGGGACGGGAGTTTCGCCCGTGTTGAACTCGCCCAAAACAGCGGCTTTGAACCCGCGTGACACTCGGGTGAGTGTCAACTGGATCATAAGTCAAGCGCTTTAAGCCAGACTCGGCCACCCTGGCACAAAATTTATATATGAATAAGCCCGCTTAACAAATACTCGGGTGAGTGTCAACTGGATTTTTCTTTTTTCTTTATTAATCTTGTCCGGGCATCTGTCCAGTGTCCAGTGAGGTAAATGTCATCAGATATTAGAATTCGCCTTTTTCAGCGCCTTCAAACCCCAATCCGCAAATCTTCCGTATTTGTCCGGTGGTTTTTCCGGTGTGGCCAATACATTGTCTTTCCTGATGTATCGGATTTTTCACTATGAATCTTGATAGATGCCAAAAAAAACTGGCATGAGAAAGGTTCAGAGAGTGGACAACTACATTCTGGTTCGTGGCTGCTTTCCCAAATCCCCGGCGTGATAAGGCCTAATCAGTATGCCATCAGGCCTCTTCTCAAAAACGCCGTAATCACCGGGCTTTATATTGAGTTCTTCAACAATACTGTTGGGAATCCTTGCAATTGTTGAGCTTCCCAAAACGCCAAATTTCCTAACCAGCCTCCTTGTGCCCTTAAGTATGTCAAACCTCACAAGTTCGCTTGAGGTGAAATATTCCTCGCCGCACTTAATGCACTTCAAGCAGTCAAGGCTTATGCTTTCCTTGACGCTCCTTGCAGCCTTGACACCTGCATTGCACTTATAGCACTTCTCGATGAATTTTTTCATTGTCACACATTTCTGCCTTTTTTGCCGGTTGGCTTTATATGGATTAATACTATGCTTTCTTCCGCAATATAAACATTTCTTCACTTCAGCGCATCAATCATGTCCTTGTCAGCAAGGAACTCCTCCCGCTTTATGTCGCCGATTATGAAGAAGGCCTTTTTGTCCCGTATCCTGAATTTGGAGCTGAGCAGGTCCATGAAATTCTCAAACCCGCTGATGTCGCGGCATATGATCTCTGCCATGAAGTCGTAGCCGTTGTTTATCCTGTAAAGCGAGTTAACGCTGTGGTGCTTTTCCAGATATGCACTGAACTCCTCCTTGGTGGAGCGGTCAACGCCGAAAATAACATTCGCCTTGACAGCAAACCCGAGCTCTGCAAAGTCCATAAGCGCAGAATACTTCCTTATTATCTTCCCCCTGAAAGACACAAGCTTGTCGTAGACGGTTGAAACAGGCGTTTTTGTCGCCCTGCCAATGTCAGTAAGCGAAGACCTGCAGTTCTTCCTCAGCTCGCAAAGAATCAGAAGATCCCTTTTCTTTATCCCTTCCATAGTGATCGCCTCTTCTGCTTTTTTTGATAATGAGAGGTTTGAATAACCCACTAAAAACATCAAACCTCTCAAAGAAGGACTTTGAATTTTGACGTAAACTGGGGTTATTCAAAGTCCTCTAATCTCCGGCTGTCCTGAATGTTTTCCGGATAGTTCCGTAAGTATTCCGGAAAGGATATATAATTTTGGCTTAAGACTTATATATTGTCTTATAATTATATATTTTAGAAAGATTTATATAGTAGCTGTGCTTATTGGCATACATGAGTGTTGCGAAAAGAAAGGTGATACAGCTTGCCGGCAAGACGCTTGTAGTTTCGCTGCCAAGCAAATGGGCAAGAAAGATGGGCATAAGGAAAGGAGATGAGCTTGAAATAGAAGAGAAGGATAACGGGCTGGCAGTGACTGCCCACAAGGAAACTATTGTGGATAAGGCAACGCTTGACGCAAAGAAGCTTGACGAGCGCGCCCTGAGATGGAGCCTTTCAGCACTGCACAAAAGCGGGTATGACGAGATAGAGGTAATGTACGAAAGCCCCGAAACGGCGAAGGTCATACACGAAACCCTGAAAGACCTGTTCACAGGCTTCGCTGTAACAGAGCAGTCAAGAAACAGGTGCGTGCTAAGAAGCATAGCAAAAGAGCTGGAAACAGAGTTTGACAGCGTGCTAAGAAGGGCTTTCCTTGTCACGCTGTCGCTTGGAGAAAGCCTTGCAGAATACCTTGAATCAAACAAGACAGCCCAGCTACAGGACCTTCTTGCCCTGGAAAGCACAAACAACCAGCTCACAAACTTCTGCGAAAGGATACTCATAAAGAAGGGCTACAAGGACTACAGGAAGACGTGCTTCGTCTATGTAATTGCCTGGAACCTTGAGAAGATATGCGATAACTATAAGTACATAATTAACTACATCGGACAGATAAAAAAAGGGGTTAAGGTCAGAGAAGAAACAACCAAGCTGATAACAGAGTCTACTGCTCTGCTAAGAGCGTACTACGAGTTATACTACAAGTTTGAACCAATCCGCCTAAACGAACTTATAGGGCAAAAAAGAAAAATTGAGGAAGAAGCAAGAAAGCTCCTTGGAAAAGGAACAGAGGAAGATGCAGTCGTAATAAGCCATGCGCTTCACCACATCACGCAAATAGCTGATTTCTCAGCCTCATTTATTGCCACGCACATGGATTAAGCCGCAATTCTCCCAAGCTCTTCCAGACCGGAAACAACCGCCTCATAATCCGGCTTAAATCCCGGGTAAGACAAAGGAATGGTGTTTCTAATCTGCTCCACAGCATGGATGCCATCCTGAATCTTCTGCGGAACAAGAGAATTCATTCTCGGTCTTTTCGGGTCCATCCACGCCAAAGAAAGCGCGACAGCCCTGTAAACTGCGGCGTTGTAATAACGCAGCGGGTTGATTCCGGCAATTTTCAGGAATTCGTCCTCTTCTGCATCGCCCAGCTGAGGAACCCTGACATACCTGAAAAGGTTTGCCGCATCCACTTCAGGCTGAATTAAGCCCCTGTTCTCTATTTCTATAAGCGACATTTTTCTGCCTGAAGCCGATGCCACGCCATGGTCTGAATAAGAAACTATTATGTTTTCGCCGTGTAAGTCAAGGTTTATTGCGACAGGAGTGCCGTAAAGGCAGTTATCTGCAAGCACTGCACACTGCAACAAAGCCCTCTTTACACTTTCAGGCAGGTTCAGATAGCCCCTTGATAAAGAAAGCCCCAACCTCTGAGCAACAGTGTAACTTTTCAGTCCAGTTACTGTCACTTCCGGGCTATTATGAATTATGCTCGCCAGCTCCCAAGCTGCAAGCATGTCGTCAAGTCCGGCTTCTCCTGACTGCAGGAAATGAAGCAAAGTTTCTCCCCTGGCCTGTGTCCTGACATAAACAGGAACTGGAGGCTCTCCCAGAAAATCGACAAACCATGGTTCAGGCGCCGCATAAGCATAAGCTGAGTGCGGCAAAGCACTATTGAATGGGCGAAGCGCGTCTCCGGCCTCTTTAATCTTCTTTGCATCAAACCTTAACGCGTCCAAACTAGGATGCATAACGAAAACAGCATCATCCCTGAAAACCGGATTAGCAATTACAAAAACTGTGCGTGAAGAACCCTCGCCCAAGGGCTCCCGCCTAAATGTTTCGGCGTCATCATAAAGCATTGGCAGGACTATTTCCAAATGCCTGTTCCTGGCAGGCATGTTTCCCGTACTATGGAAAAACATTGAATAAACCCAGTGCTCCATGGGGCTGCTGTGTTTCTGTGCCGACTCTGTGATGAGTTCTTCAGCCGCGCTTCTTTCACCATTCAAATCTGCAAAAGAAGCCAAAACAACATAGTCTGGAATCGTGCCTTTTCCTGTTCCTATATTGAAAGCCGCGTCTGCAACAAGATCTTTAACATTTCCCATCAGCGGCAATCCCCGCGGAACCAACCTTGCCCGCTCTCCAGAATAACCGGCTGCTGTTTTCAGATGCCATAAGCCCTTGTCCAAATAACCTTGCGTCAGACACTTATGGACTAGCAAGTATCTGTCATATAATGAGTGGTGCTTATCCACCAAAGCTTCAAGCGTACCTATAAGGTGCGATTTGTTGCCTGTCAACGTGCTGGAGAACACTCCGCGCAACATTTGCAAAGCGTGTGGCCAATACGAAACAGTCTGAAGCGGAAAAGACACAGCGTAACCTGCAATTGAATACATCAGGAAAGTGGAAGGGGGCATTGTCTTAAAGATTGCGTTTGTTCCTTTAACGATAAAAGTCAAGTAGTCACTTAAAGGAAAGTCCACCCCTGAAACCATCTTATGTAAAAACGGTGTTGCCAGCACGTAGCTGAATGCAAGAGCATAAGGCAAAGCGCCGAATAAAGCTGCTGAGAATACCCTGTTTCTGGAAATAAAATCAATCACCGGATTAACAGTCGAGGGCGAATTCGCAAACATGTCTTCAAACTTTTTAAACAGCCTGTACCCCAAAGGTGAAGTCCTTAATTTGTGTTCTATACAAGCATATCGATAACCAGCAAGCCCTGCAGCCACACCGATTACAGAAGACTTTATGGCCAGTCCATTCTCAAAATCAGAATAATCGAAATAATAAGACGCCGCACTATCCAAAGGGGGCTCAAAACCCCTTCCTATAAGATATGTCACCAAACCCCCTAACACTCCTGCCGCGCAACCGAACAATTTAGGATGCCTGCCCGCCCAATAATGCACAGTGTCATAAAACCAGCCGTTGCCATCCTCAAGAAACCTTTTCCCTTTAGCAATAAGCTCGCTGGAGAGCCTTATTATATCTTCCAGGACCATTATAATGCCCTGAGCAGATAAGGCATAAAAACTTTTCCGAAAACCTTTTATATATACAGACGGCATTGGAAGGCGTGGGAAAAAGAGGCGGGAAAGCAGGAAAAGGAAGGAAAGCAGAAGGCTCTGTATGGAGAACATTCATCCTTCTGGCGATAGCTGCGGCGGCGGTGTTTTTTCTCGTGATGATTTACAAAAACCTTTTTTCAACAGCAACATACGGGATAGGATAAGATGAGGGATGTGCGATGAAAAAGGCGCAGATAGAAACTCTTACCACGGCAATCATAATTGCAGCAGTCGCGCTGTTTCTCATGTGGTTGGCACCGATTCTGATTGGAGGCACGAAGACAGCGTTTGCAGGAGGGCTTTGCGAGGCATCAGCGTTCACAATGGCAAAGACAAAGGTTCTGGGGACTGAAAGCTCAATAATTAACGACCTGAAATGCGAAACGCAGTACCTGAAAGTTAAGGATGACGGCGTATACGTGTATGTGAATGGAAACTACAGGAAAGATTCCAGATACAAGGACTTCAAGGACAAAAAGGAATACAACATCGAACAATAGACCCGTTCGGCAAGTATGACGGCTCCTCAAAATGCCTCATATGCAGCCAGATAGAGTTTGAGAAAGAGATAAGCGACAAATACCCGACTATCAAAAACTTTGACGCGTTTCTTCAGCAGAACTACGTGACCGGAGAGTCAGGGGAACAGGTGAGCTACTGGGACTACATAGCATCGGGGGCAAAAGGCGAAATGGAGCTTGAGCTTGCAACAGTCCCCCAGTCAGTCGTCTTTATCTCAGTCAAGCCTGACCAGACAGGGCTTATCGGAGGGCAGGCAGCAGGAGTAGGAATTTCAGCGCTCGGATGCAGCCCAGGGGCAATTGAGATGCTTGGCAAAGTCATTAGAAAAATACCTATTCCGGCAGCGAAGGTTGCTGGATTTGCGCTGAGCGTTGGAAGGGTAACAGGGACTGGCGGAGTAAAACTTGCCGGTTTTGCGTGCGGAGGACAGCTTAGAGCAAACATAGCCAGAAAAACCATCCTGACTGCTGGTACGATAGTGGTGCTGACAAATGCCGCAGGCGATGAGGAACCAAGGGTGGTTATGGCAAAACTTGTGCCGACAGAAAAAGTAGGGGAGGAGTGCGATAAATTATACTGAAAATGATGAAAGCAAGGAAAGGCGCTATTGAAACAAGCCTGCTGATGTCAAGCATAGTGGCTGTCGTAGTCCTTATCATAGGTTTCATGGTCGTAAAGCAAACAGCGTATGCTGCTGAAGAGCTGTCGTCAAGAGAGATATGCAGGCAGAGCGTGGAGAGGCATGCAGACCTTCACATAAAAGGCTTCAGCCCGCCGTCGTCAACAATAAACTGCCCGCCAGTATACATAGACTTCGCACAGGATAAGATAAATTATGAATACAGGGACTCGAAGAGAAGCAATAAACTGCCAAAGGACGAGGGGAAAAAGGACATTGCTGTAAAGAAAGCCATGGCTGACGAGATATACTACTGCTGGAGCCAGTTCCTTGAAGGCAAGAGGGACCTTTTCGGAGGACCCAAAAAGTATTGCAGCGTGTGCTCAGTTATCAGGTTTGGGGACAAAAGCATGGAAGTCAAAGGGTTCTACGACTACCTGATGAAGAACACAGTGCCCAATGAAGCACTGGCAAAGGAAGGGGTAACCTACTTTGACTACATGCAGGGCTACTCAAAGAAAGGAAACTACGACCAGGCAGCGCTTGCACAATACAAGACTGCCCTGGAAGGGACAGAGATGGACACAAGCAACCCTTATGCGGTTGTGTTCATTTACGTGAAAAGCGAGCCGTTCTGGGACAACGCAATGCAGTTCCTGGGCAACTTCTGGGACAGCAACAGCGGAAAAGTGGCTGTTATCGGAGGAGCAGTGCTTCTGGTTGGAGGAGCAGTCGTAAGCATGACAGGAATAGGGCTTCCTGTGGGAGGCGCGCTTGTAACAGCAGGCGTGTTTGTAATCAAGACAGTGACCATTGACCAGGGCTTAGAAGCGGCAGGCGAAGCATACGTGAAACAAACGCCGGTAAGGGACTGGGCAGCGTTCACAGTATTCGGGCCATATGACGAGAACATGCTGAAGGGGCTTGGGTGTGAGGAGCTGACCCAGCGATAAAAATATATATCATATAAGAAGCTTCCAAGAAGATGACGATGTCAAAGAAAAGCAAGAAAGGGGTTGAGTGGCACGTGCTGCTGATGATGGTTTTGGGAATAGCTGGGCTGCTCATAACGCTCTACATAATATACATATTCAAGGCAGGCGGAGAGAACGCGTTCACACAGATAATAGAGAAGCTAAGGTTCGGATAGGAAGACAGTTTATTAAAGTTTGGTGAACTAAATGGTGCGACGCCCATTCTGCTGAATGGGCTCCAGACAGCCCGAAGGGCGCAACCCCAGTCTGGCGCACCACTGACGACTGTGGACAGAGCGCCAGAGTAAAGTGGCTGGCAATATGGGAAGATGGAGAGGCAAACTGAAAGATGAAAGGCAGAAAGGCAGCGGCAGGGATCGCGTGGGGAACCCTATTCAAGGCGATTATAGGCGCAATCGTATTGATTGTGGCGATAGAGATAATAACTGGGCCGTCAATAGCAAACGCCAAGGGAATAGTAAACGCAATAAGTGATGTCTTCCCATTCGGCCCAAAAAAGGAATGCCTGGACAAAGGCAGCCACTTCTGGTGCGAAAAAGCAGAAAAAACAGAGGAGCACGGAAAAACAGTTTACAAGGCAGGCTGCCTTGAATGGGGAAAGGAAGGGATTAAAGGAGCATATTGCAACCCTCAAAGCTACAAGCCGGTGAATTATGAAACAGGAGCATATGACATTTGCACTGAAGAATGCGTGGTGAAGTATTGTGAAGCAGGACTTGGACGAGTAAATGGAAAATGTGTTGCGTGCAGAAAGCTCGGCGAGAGCTGCGGGGGCGGAGTATGGGGGCTGGGGAATGGAGGCGACTGCTGCGCGCCTGAACTGCTGAAATGCGAAGGCGAATTTTTAATCCAGGGAACATGCAAGCCAAAGCTGGCAAAAAAGTAAAAAGGCGGAAAAAAAGGTGAGGAAAAATGGGCAGAATTGGCGGAGCAAGGAAAGGGATAAGCCTGTCATTTGAAACAATAGCAGTCGGAACTATAGTTCTGGTTGTCTTGGTTGTGGTGATTATGTTCTTTGCAGGGGCTTTCAGGGACATAGGCGGCGGCATCAAAACGCTGAACAGCTGCGAGGCAAAGCAGGGAGACTGGAAATGCTACAAGGACAAGCAAACAGGCATGCAATGCGTCCCGCTGGGATGCAAAGCAGAGGAAAAATGGTGCTGCGCAAATGAGCAGGGATAGAAGGGCTAATAAGGCTGCAATGCATAACAAAAAGGCAGAAGCACAGGGCATACCAGGCGAAACAGTCCTAAGGATGAGCTTCACAGGCATGATACTCATATTCCTTGTCTGGTGGGGAGCAGAAGCTCTTTTCAACGCAAGGCAGCCAGGACAGGTGCAGACTTTTAATGCTGCAATTGAGGCAGCTGAAAGCGCCAAGGACAACGAGCCCTTCATAAGGACAATGAACCTGCGCGACTTCTGGCTCTTCGGCTTCAACTCCGGGACAGACAATGTAGCTATGGCGAAAGGCGCTGTGCAAAAGCCAGACACGCCAGCGTGCAACTCAGGTTCTTGTTTATGCCTGTGCGGCAAGGAATGCAAGGAAAAAGAGAAAATATACTGCAAAAATGTTGCAGGCATTGGCAAGTTCTTCGCGAAAAGCGAGTTCAGGGGAGCAAACGAAGGCGCAAAGCAGGGAGAAAACTACTTTGTGGCAATAAACGGCGACAAGGCAAAGGTGGCATGCTTATTTATGGAACGCACACAGGAAACAATGACTTTTTCAGAATGCGCTGCTACATAGCAATTCCCAGCAAAGTCAAGTTGTGTGTGTTGAAGCACGGTCTCAGTTAGTAAGCAAGCGAGTGCAAGCAACAATGCTGGCGAAGGGTACTTGCGAGTGAGCGCGTGTGCTCACTCGCTCACAAGTCACTGGGTTGCCGAGCGCGTGTGCTCACTCGCTCACAAGTCACTGGGTTGCCCCCTTCGGGGTGCTGAGAGCTTTTGCCGCAGCAAAAGCGTCCAGCCATTGTTGTTGCTTGCACTTTCGAATTTTGACAATTAACTTGACTTCACCACAATTCCCAAAACTATTTAAACATACACGGCAAGACCTGATACATGAGAAAAAGAGGTGTGATTGTGCTGCCGCTCTATGCGGCAATCGGATTGCTGGTTTCGGCAATGATTGTGTTTACCCTTGTAGGCTTCATAGTCCGGGCAACAGGGATGGACACAACCCTTGCAAGGAACTATGTTGCAAGGGACCTTGCGCTGCTGCTTGACACAATATATGCGGGCAACGGGGATACTGAGTATTTCTACAACATGCCTGAAAGGTTTGACATATCAATAAAGGACAACCTTGTGACTGTGCGCTCAAAAACTGCGAAGTTTGAGTCAAGCCACTACTTTGCCACAAGCGACAAGTTCACAGAGCTGAAGTTTGAGCCAGAAGCGCCTCCAAGAGCGCTCATAATATCCAAAAAGGCAGGGACAATAACCATAAAGGGAGTATATGACGAGAACGAGAAAGAAGCCATGGCAAGCTTTGAGGAATTCATACAGTTCATAAATGCCAACAAAGACACGCATTACGACTTCAGGTGCAGGGAGGAATATGAACTGAGCCTGGACAGGGGATACTACGTGGTTGTTGACAGGAAAGGGGAAGCTGCGCTTTTTTATGACACAGG
This sequence comes from Candidatus Woesearchaeota archaeon, assembly GCA_016188205.1. GTDB lineage: Archaea > Nanobdellota > Nanobdellia > Woesearchaeales > UBA10216 > JACPIG01. The sequence goes on along the minus strand of JACPIG010000014.1, from coordinate 3,263 downwards.
AACAAGAACAACCGAGCTGATGACTGCCAAGGCAGCAGACTTCAAGCACATCACAACAGGAACAAGGATGGACTTTTTTGTAACATCAAAAGACTGGACTCCGGGCATAGCGATAAGGAAATCCTTCACTGAAAAAGTGATAATAGTCAATGACGAAAAAACAAGCACATGGATGTGGGGGATGCCGGCAATAGACATAAACGAGCTACCAAGATGCGAGGCACAAGAATTGGCAAGAAGGCGCAGGTAGAGGAACACCTTATACACGTCGCCATCATGTTTTATGTAATATACATAATAGTAGTTTTAACCATAGTCCTAAGCATATTCCTTTCAGTCACGCTTGACACACAGGAAACAGAGCTAAAGGTCATATCAGCAAGGCTCGTTCATGAGGCTTCCTTTTACGACAAGGACACAGGCAGGACTTATGCAGGCGTTATTGACAGCAACTCTGCAAAAGAGGAAAGCATCAACAAAGCCATAAACTTTGGCAGGGAAATAAGGCTGGCTGCAAGGGCAACAATAGGCGATATTGCAATAAAATACAATGACGCCTGGTTTGAACGGCTCAGGCCAAGAGTCGGCTTTGATGTGAAAAAGGCAGAAACAGAAGCGTATGTTGTTGCTGATGGCGAAGCAAAGAAGGCAAGAATAGAGGCAATAACATGAAGAGAATAAAGATTTGCAGGAGCAAATAACATGAAGATTGGCAAGAGCAGAAAAGGAGGAGGATACATAACACTTGTGTTTGCGGCAATATTCTTTACCATAGCAGTAGTTATGCTTATGGCCGTATTCTTCCTTATCCCTGGCATGAACAAAATAAGGGCTTATGAAAGGACCATAAGCAGCAACGCTGCAAACTCGGACATTTACCCGTACACGATAAGCCAGATAAGCTTCTTGAAAGGCAAAGCAGCGCAAAGCCAGGAAACCGGGGCAGAGCTCCTGATTGCCGCATACAAGAACAAGGATGCAGAATCATTCAGAAAGCTTGACGAGGCAGCAAAGGAATACCTAAGCATATACGACACAAAATGCGTAACAATAGACGCATGGGACAGCAACGGAAGGCTTTTCTGGACAGGACAAAGCAGCCAAGGCTGCGGCACAGCATTTACAGGACTTGCGTCATTCGCAAACCCCCTGTTTGAAACAGACGTGACAATACCTACAGAAGACGCATCAGCACATATCGTGGTTAAGCAAAAAAGCATATACACGGCAACGGCAAAAACATAGCTACAAAATGAGAATGATAAAAGGCAAAAAAGGCGTGCAGACAAACATAATAGTCAGCATAGTCACCATCACAGGGATTTTAACTCTCATTTACCTGTTGATAGTCCTGACATCAAAGATGAACGACGTGTCAAAAGGCAAAGCCATAGGCGAAAGGCAGTTTGAGCTTTATGCTGCTTACGCAAACGGCGAAAGGGCGCTCTACTATGTTGACGAGGCATCAAAGATTGCTGTGGACAAAACCGCTCGAGAGATTGCAAAGAACGGCGGATACGGCTATTACTATGACGAAGGATACTGGCTGAACTCGCCATGCGGGACTTATAATGGATTCACGCTTTGGAAAAACGGTGCCAGCAACTGCTACCCGGACAAAGGAAGTGCAACGAACAACTACTTTGCCACGCTCACAAAGACGCTGAGGGAATACTACGAAAGATACCCTGAAACAAGCATACCTCCTGATTACAGCTACACAATAAAGGGCAGCTACCTGATTGGACTGGCAAACAAAGCAATCATCATTACAGCTGGGAAACCAAATGCAGGAAGCGCATACACAGCAACAGACATAATATCCGACTTCATGTGGCCTGCTGAAGCTGAGATAAGCAGCTGCTACGGGCCAAGGGAAGCGCCTGTGGCAGGGGTAAGCAACTGGCATGATGGAATAGATTTTGCAGTGCCTGTAGGAACTGACGTAAAGGCAATTGCAGACGGCGAAGTAATAGATGCTCTGGGCGACCCAAGCTACGGAAACAGCATCCTTGTAATGCATGGAAACATTGTTGCGAGGTATGCTCACCTGTCAAAAATGCTGGTGAAAAAAGGCGACAAGGCTGAGAAAGGCAAAACAATAGGAAAGTCAGGCAACACAGGAAAGTCAACAGGCGCTCATCTCCACCTTGCAATCTACAGGCAGCCTGAGCAAGGGCAAGGACAGCAGACATTCGCATCTGCATCAGCAGCACAGGCGGCAGCACAAGTATCACAGGCAGCGCAGCAGCAACAAGCGCAACAGCTTGTCCTGACAAACCGCGAAGACTACAACGCAGACCCGTTCTGCTACCTGCCAAAAACATTCGGGGCAAAGACCTCATACTGCGACTCAAAATGCAGCGTAAAGCAGGTGAAAACAGCAGGAGCAACAGGCGCAGCTGGCTCAGCTGCAAGCCCTGAGGAAAAAGACTACTACACATACAAGGTAAAGCCGTCATTCAGGCAGAAATTTGACTACGATTTTGAAGCATATGATGTGCTGGCGGAAAAGGCAAAGGAGATTGCTGAGAAATGCAAAGACGCGCTGCTGTTTGAGAACTGCATAAGCAGCTTCAACGGGCAGACAGCAGCAGGACTAAAACTGGATGCTGGCTGCGGGGAAGCTCCTGACACTGCACAGATGGCTGTGAAGATATGTGCAAAGAATTCTGAGCAGCCCGAGCTGGAATACAGGTTTGCGCTAAAACTGAAGGAAGAGCCGCAGCCGTAGCAACAGCAGGGGCAAACACTTCTGACATAGGCGAACAAAGGAATGCTGCAGGCAGAGCCAGAAAAACCGAAACATTTAAAATAAAGTCTATACTACGTCTATACATGATGCTGCAGAAGATACAGAAACAGGCGGTAAGGGAACAGATTGTAAAGACGGTTGTAAGGTCAGGCAATGGGGGCGCTGTCTGGGTTCCGAAGAGCTGGCTGGGTGAGGAAGTTGTCATAGTGCGGCCTGAAAAGCCCAGGCTCGGCTTAAAGGAAAGGATAATGAAAATGCTTGAGCCCCACCTGAAAGACATAGTTTCTGCAGGCATTTACGGGTCGTACGCAAGAAATGAGCAGACAAAGGACTCTGACATAGACGTCCTTGTAATAACCAGCGGCAGGGCTATGCCCATGCAGGCAAAGACGCACGCCAATGGGGGAAAAGTGGAAACAGCTGTATTCCAGATTGACAAGCTCAGGGCAGCCATAGAAAAATATCCGGCCATTTATTACCAGATGGTGCAGGAAGCCGTGCCGCTGAT
>JACPIG010000022.1 GCA_016188205.1 Candidatus Woesearchaeota archaeon | reverse complement strand
TGGGGCTTTGCAGAGCAAATGCCCCACTTGATCGCTTTTGGTGCAGCTTTTCGCAAAAGATGCCCGTGGGTACACTACCAGGGCGTATTAGTATGTTGTATGTTGTTCGTGGTTTGCTGTAAATTGGTATAGCGCTGGCAACCCTTGCAAAACAAGGCATAATTAGAAAGATTGCAGAGCCATATCATTCTGGACAACAGGCACCCATATTTAAAGGTTTCTGATTTGCGTTGGAAAGTCCCCGCGGCCGGATTTGAACCGGCAGCCTATCGGGAACGGCTGGCTGCACTTCATCCTTTCTTTTCCAAGAAACGTCAGGCAGCATCTACAGCCGATTGCTCTGCCGTTGAGCTACGCGGGGCTGAACAGGAGGGCAGAAAGGTCGTATTTAAATGTTTGCTGAAAAATTGCAAATGCTGTCATACTTTCGGAACGAAGAAGATAGGGGCTAAACCTATGCGCTCCCTGTAGTCATTTATCCTTTCCAAGTACCGAGTCCGTTCACCCTCAAGGATATCTGGAAATTCTTTGTATAATTCCAGAAGAAAATTATGATCATCAACCCCCATTTGAAAATAAGCTCTTATTCTATGTGCCCCCATTTTTTCAATGCCGAACCATTCCGGGTGGTCGTCAAATAAATGGTTTCCGGCCAAATCTTCCAGATTTTCAACAGTAATCATTTGGTTTCCTTGGCCGGTTGTCTTCCAATACCTGCTCAATAAAGTCCTGTCGCGTTGGATTGCTTCCAATACTATTGCTAAGTCCGCCCTTACTTCGGTTACATCAATCATATTAGCCATTTTATTTTACCACCTCAAACCTCACCCCGACATCCTCACAGAACTGCCTGTGCCTCAGGTAAAGCTGCACGTTCACGTCGTTGTTCTGCTGGTCCCTGAAAAGGATGTTTTGCTGCACTCCCCGCAGCATGGAAGCCCGCCCTTGGGTTAACAGCCCTGCAATATAAATTTTTAGCTTTTTGGAGTAGTAAATATCAGGAAACTATTTAAACGGCAAATCGTTCCCAGGTGTTATGACTGGTTATGCTACGCCTGATTTAAGTGCCATGTATGCGAGGTTGGGTCCCGGAATCTGCACATATCGCGCAGATGACGGCGTGAATCAGCTTACGCTGCTAAGAGAAGGAAGGGAAGGAAGAGATGGTGTTCCTCTCCAGCAGCTTTCCCTTACTCAGGGTGAGGAACATGATGGCGGCGTGGAGTTGGTGGTAGCTTATTCTGGTGATAGCCGGGCATCGATGCTGAAAACCCTTGAGGCGCTTCATCTTCCAAAATCATGGTCAAAACATTACGGCCAGAAGCCTTTCCACTTATTGCTCGGACAGCTACAACTTAGGGGGGCGTATGAAGGTCCTTTGGAATCGATCAAATATTTATCGCGCAATTTACGAGATTATGTTAAATCGCATCAATTTCATAACTTTTTATATGCGATTTAATATTTAGCAATTCGCACAAGATTGTTTCATGATTTATGCGAATTGCTATTAGAATTGCGCCAATAATTTCACTAATCAGCGCAATTCTCTATATTATGCAGGCTCAAACTGAACCTTTGACGGAGGTGTCCGGAGCTGCTCCTTATATGAATCGTGCTCGCTGCTTTGGCGGGCTACGTAAAGGAAGTATATCCTTCTGCCGGTTGAATCAGCAAGAATCCTGAGCATGCTTCGTCCTTCGCCGAAGTCAAGCCAGCCGTTGAATGTCCTTACTGAGCCTGCCGGCCTTATCAGAAGCCTTGCGGCAGTGATGAGCAGCTCCTTGCCAAGGCTTCCGAGCTTTTTTGCAAACGCGTGCCTGCCTTTTGTGTTGTACCTGAACCGCGCGCCAAGCCCTTCTGTCTTGTCCAGAAAATACCTCCTCATCTGCTCCTCGTTAATGCCTGTTGAGGATACGATGTCAGTGTCAAAAGCAGCCCTTATGCCGCTCAGCAGGACAGAAAGCCCTGAAAGGAAGTCCTTTTTCACTTTGCTGAGCTGCCTTTCCGGAACCATGCCCCTTTGCCACGGCTCATGCCTTGCAAGAAAGTTGATTGCAGATTCTAATGCCTGCGAAACAATTGAGAAGCCCTGCTGGACGTCAGGCAGCGTGGTGTTAAGCCAGATACAGAATGAGTGAAGCTTGTTGATGTAAGCATTTAAGAGTTCCAATGCCTTATTAATTTCAGCGTCACTCATGCTGCTTATTCTTCTTATTTGCGTGCAAACCTCATTTACCTTGCTTATGTCTGAAATAAAATCAAAATCATCGCGCCTGAATATCCCCCTGAAGTTGGAAAGTTTTTCGTACGCCACACAGGCATAAGTGCACAGAATCTATATAAACTTTTTTGCAACCCTATATCTTAACCCTAACCGCATTAGAAGATGTCTTTCTCTCTTTTCCTTCGTCATAGAACTTTGCCCGGCAGGCAGGCAGCGAGAACGTGCCAAGGATTGAGAGCTTTGACTTTATCCTGTATGAAAGAACCCTTTCCTCGTGCCTTTCCAGATGCTCCAATTCCCACTTTATTATTGTGCCGTGCTTCGTGCCTGTCACCTTTGCCGGCTTTAGCGTTCCTAAGCCGGTTTCCTTCTCAATGCTCGCTATGACCGGCACCTTGTCAGCGATTATGAGCCTGTCGTAGCCTTTGCTTCCCCTGTTCCTGACGTGCAGCACCACTTTCATGTCTGATATGCCTTCCTCTTCAAGGCTTATGACTGCCGCCTCTTTCCTTATTGCGACAGGGCTTCTGAACACGTAGTAAAGCACAGCGAGAAGCACGGAAACAACAAACAGGGCAAAGAGGGACCTGTAGCTCTCAACTATCCTGACAGTTTCTGTCTGCTGCGGCTTCACAGCCAAATCCCACATCAGGTAGCTTCCTTCCGGCCTGCTTACAACTGCTGCTTTTGGCTCTGTGCCTGTGAACAGCCTTCTGAGGATGTTTGTCCTTTTTTCCATGGTTTTGTATGCGACCGTGTTGCCGTCATTAAAGTAGCGGGTTTCCTCAACTGTTTTGAGGAATGAGCTTTGGCTTGGCAGCTTTTCCTCCTTCAGCTCCGAGTAGCCGATTATTTCAAAGCCCTGATTTATGTCAGGCTCCAGTGTGCTGTTGTCAAAGGAAAATCTCCATGTCAGGGTGCCTTTCTGCGGAGGGGTAATCGGGCTGATGGCAAACTCCTGGCTTACCGTCTTTTTCTCAAGCGGGGCAAGGGAAGTTGTTATGCCTGCTTTGAGCAGGCTGCTTTCTGCTGTTATCAGAAGCCGGTCTATGTTTTTCGGGTTCTTGTTTGTAAGCTCTATTGTTGCTGTTATTTTCTGCCTGGGGTCTATCTTCTGCGGCATGTCAACTTTCTTGGTGACAGCGGCAGAATACTCGCGGAACGCAACTGTAGAGGGCTTTATGTTTATTGCCACGTATTTCTTGTCAACTATCTCCGTGTTGAGCGATTCAATGTCAAGCTCAACCATGTACTGGCCTGCAGGCAGGGGCTTTATGGGGTTTATCAGCAGCGTGACTGTCTGAGAGGACTTCCTTTTTATGTCCACGCCGCCGAAGTAATGATAAAGGGGCTTTGACTGCACGCTCCAGAATATCTCGGGCGCCCTTATCCTGAAAGTGTCATCCTGAAGCTGGCCATTCGTGATGATTAGCTCGTAGATTGCCTGCTCGCCTGAAAGCACAGTGTCAATTACCGGCTTGACCTCAACCGTGAATGACGAGTCTGCAGATGCCAGGCTTATAGATGCCAGAAAAACGAAAAGCGCGACAATGACAGGAAGCCAAACCCCTCTTTTGAAGCCCAAAACTCTCACCAGGCATGAAAACTGGGAACAGCTATTTATATAGTTTTCTATAACGGTTTGTGGTTTGTGGTGTGAATCTTTTCATTACTAATGAACAATTCTGTGCATTTGTAATGAATAAAATATTAGTGGGACCGCCCGGATTTGAACCGGGGTTACCACCATTTCGGAAAAGCGCGCTGCTTCTCCCCAAGGTGGAGTGATGGACCAAGCTACACTACGGCCCCAATGGATTTAAGCAACTGGGAACTGGTTTAAAATATTTGCCATTCTCGCGTCATCTCCACATGCCCATGGCCCTGCTTGTGTATGTCAGCCCTTCTCCATTGCGCGTGATTTCCCCAATAACTGTGGGAGCGCCAGCGCTAAATACGGTTACCTCGGCATACATGATGTTGCAGCAGTCAAATGGCTTATTATCAGCCATGCGCCTAAGAACGACTACACGAACATCGCGTGCCTCGTTCGCCACCCTTAGAAGTGCCTCAAGATGCGATTCCGGCATAATTGAACTGCAGGAAGGATTCGTCAGGTAACTGCAGAACTCATACAGGACGCACTCATTGCCAACCCATGGCATAATTGCATTTGGCATTGCCGGTTTAAAAACATTATTGCACCCTGCTCACATGCTCCTCCTTGACTATCCGTATCACGCTGTCAACGAAGCTTTCTATCTTTGCCTCGTGGCTCACTATGATTATCTGCGCTATGCTTAGCTGCTCCGCGACATCCCTTATCCTTTCTATCTGCTCGCTGCTGAACCCGTCTGTGGGCTCGTCAAGGATTATTATGTCGCGCGTCTTTATTGTTGTGACGAGGTCGTTGATTGCCTTGTTGAGTGCCAATCTGTATGCGAGCGCGCAGCTTGTCCTTTCGCCGCCTGAAAGGCTGTCAAATGACAGCTCATAGCCATTCTGCTCAATGACAGGGCTGAACTCCTCGTTAAGGCGCACGCTTATTGCCTCGTCCTGCATCAGCACGGAAAACCAGTTCTGGAAGAACGTGTTGAACTCGTTGTAGATGCGCAGCATCACCTGCCTTTCTATGGCTTCGGCAAGGCTTATGAAGTGTGCATCCAGCCAGTAAACCAGCTTCTTTTCGTCCTCAAGCCCGGCCTTTATTCTGAGCTTGCCTTCTATTTCCTGCTGCAGCGACTTTATGTTCCGGCTTATGCCTTCCTTCTCCGCCATCAGCGCCGCTTTTTGCATCAGCAGCGCCTTTTCCTGCCTGAGCAGGTCTTCAAGCTCTGCCTTTGCTGCCGTGATTTGCACATCCACGCCGCTAAGCTCTGAAACAAACTTTTTTTCCTCTTCCGCTTCCCTGCTCAGGGTTTCTGTCTCCTTTCCGAGCAGCTGCATCTTTTCCCTGAGCGAAACTGATACTCGTTGCTTGTCTGCAAGCATCTCGCTGTAGTGCATTGATTCCCTTATCTGCCTGTTCATTGCCCTGAGCTCTGCAATTGCTGCTGCAGCCGCAGCATTTGTTTCCGGCTCTGCTGCTGTAAGAATCGCTTCCTGAAGCTTTTCAGCCATCCCAAGCTCTGCCGCCGTTTCCCCGCACGCTGCGATTTCACCGCCTGCATTTGCGAGCTGCCTTTCCTTTTCGTGCAGCTTGTCAATCTCTGTTCTCAGGGATGCTGCTTTCTCCTCGTGCAGCTTTTTGTCTGCCGCATGCTTTTCCATTTCTGCATTTGCGCCCGCGGTCTTTTCCTCCTCTGTTTGCCTTATGTGCTCCTTGTGCCCGCTGCTCACCGGCTGCCTGCACGTCGGGCACATTGTAAGGGCGGCGATTCCCTGCGCCAGCTTACGTGAGCTTTCAGTTATGAACTGCAGCTTTCTTATCTCGGCATTTATCCTGCCGAGCTCGTTTTCCGCTTCCAGAAGCCGCTGCTTTGCTGCCGGCTTTCCTGCAACTTCCGATTCAGTTGAAATGTGCCATTTCCTTGCAGCCGCGAGCTTTTGTACAAACGGGCTGTGAAGTGCTGCGGCTGTTTCCTGCCTGTTCTGCAGCACAGCGATTTCAGTGCCTGCTCTGGCAATGTCTGCTTCTGCTTCTTTCGCAACCCTTTCCTTTTCCCTTATCCTTGACAATGCTATCTCCAGCTTTTTCCTGTGCTCTGCGTGAAGCCTTGACTTGCCCTCAAGGCTTTCTGCGTGCGCCTTTTTCTGCATTACAAGGGCTTCAAGCTGGCTTATCATTGGCAGCAGGCCTGAAACTTTGGTGCCTGCATCAATAAGTTCCTTTTCAAGCTCCCGGGCACTTTCCTGCTTTTGTGGAAGGTCTTCTGCCTTTGCTGACAGTTCCCTCATCTTTTCCTTAATCTCTTTTATGAGAAGCTGAGAGTTTTCCTTTATGCGCCTGTACTTGTCTATCTGGAAAACCTTCCTCAGGGTGTCCAGCCTGCTGGTGTTGCTGTCCATCAGTATGAGCCGCATCTCTTCCTGAGGCGTATAAACTGTGTAGCGGTAGATGAGGGACTTGGACTTTGTGAGCAGCTCCTTCGGGTAGCCGAGAAGCTCAAGGGTTCTTGCCTTCAGCTCAACAGGCGCGAGCTCGTGCTTCTGGCCATGGATTATCATGTAGCCTGAGTCCTGCCTCACAGCATCCCTGAACCTTTTGAGGCTGCGCTTTATTATTACGTCATTGCCGTCTATAGCCATCTTCAGCTCAACAGAGCCCGAGTTTTTTCCATTCCTGAGCAGGGCTGTGCCGTCCAGAGCCGCGGTTATTCCGAAGAGGCAGAATTCTATTGCCAGAAGGATTGTTGACTTGCCTGAGCCGATGTCCCCTGAGAGCATGACGCTTCCTGTGGGAAATTCCACAAGGGCGTCTGTGTAGCTCCTTATGTTGCTGAGCCTGACATGCCTTATAATCATGCTTCTGTGGTGGCTATGATTTTATAAAAAGGTTGTTGCGCAGGATTCAAAAAATTTATATAAAAACATTCCATTGCTGCTGCCATGGCTTCGGGAAGTGCTGCAAGTGCTGCCTCATCCGGTGTTGACAGCGGGAACATGATTGGAGTTGTGGACTCGTTTCCGGAGCAGATTGAGGAAGCTGCAGCCCTTGCTGGCAGCACAAGGGTTTCTGGTGAGGTTTCAGGCATAATTGTTGCAGGCATGGGCGGCTCAGGCCATCCCGGGGACATGCTTAAGGCGTACGCACAGAATATTGGGCTGAAGATTCCTGTCTTTGTTGTCCGGGACTATGAGCTGCCAGAATTTGCCACAAGCAAAACGCTCGTGTTCGCCATATCCTACTCAGGCAACACAGAGGAGACCATAAGCGCCCTGAAAGCTGCAATCAGGAAGGGCTGCAAGGCAGTGGTTATAACCTCAGGCGGGAAGCTGAGGCAGATTGCTGAGCAGCACAGGCTGCCATTGATACTCGTGCCTCCGGGAATCCAGCCGCGGCTTTCACTTGGATACATGTTCGTTCCAATGCTTGCGGTGCTTTCAAGCTCAGGGCTTATGAAAGACGCGGCAGCAGAGATAAGGAAAGCAGCTTCTTTCCTCAGGGAGTCAAGGCTCAGGGAGCAGGCAAGGCAGCTGGCTGAAAAGATGGCTGGGAAAGTGCCTCTTATTTATTCGTCAGCACAGATGGGCATAGCAGCTTACATATGGAAGATTCTCATTAATGAGTGCGCGAAGGCGCATGCGTTCAGCAACGTGCTGCCTGAGATGGACCACAACGAGATAAACGCTTTCAGGAACCTTGATGCACAGTATTACGCGGTTTTCCTTCAGGACGAGCTTGACAGCGAAAGGGTGAGGGCAAGGATGGCGATAACAAAGGACATAATCTCAAAGTCCGGCGTTGAAAGCACCATGATAATGCTTAAGGGAAATTCTTTTCTTACAAAGCTTTTTACTGCAATTCAGGCAGGCATGTATGTCTCATACTTCCTTGCATTGAAATACGACACTGACCCGACGCCTGTGCCTGTGATTGAGGAGCTCAAGGCCCGGCTTAAAAAAAGGTTTGGGGCTTAGCTGCCAAAGCCCTTTCTTCAGCCGCCAATCTTTAGCTGCTAAAGCCCTTTTCTGTAGAAATAAAAAAGCAGCGCCATCATTATCAGTGCCAGCGCAACAGTAAATGTAAAAAGCCTCTTGTCATTGCCGAAGCCAAAGGGAATGAATCCAATGATGCCAAAAGCTGAAAACTTTACGTCGCTTTTTTCGCCCCTCTCCTTTGCAGGGAAAAGGGCTGCTGCAAGAAGGACTATGAACCCTGCAAGGATTAGCAGCGTGCCTGCATGGATAAGCTGTGTCTGGGTGACCATGCTCTCCAACCATTTCTTAGGCTAGCCATAAACTCCTTTGCTTCTTTATCACTCATATCCCACGAACCTGCCAATTCAATTAGTGCCATCTTTATGCAAATCGGATTACAACTTCATAAATCTTTCGCATTCAGGAACATCTTCAATCCCTGCAATAATCCCTGCGTTTTTCGCCATTTTAACCCGAGACCAGCCAAATGCGCATATAAATTTACCATTTGAGAAAAAAATAAGTGCAAACTTTAATATACTTTCTAAACAACCACTTATAACTACTTGATAAGAGGAAACAAAATGTCTCAGCCTGTCCACAGAACAGGAGGAAGCTACCAAAGAGTTCCTTTTAATGTTGAAGAGTTAAGAGGTATGGTTGGCTTAGAATTATACCTTCATGTTTATGGCACTTTGGATAAACAAGAACTTATTGCTCATGGTCGGAAATCAGAAGACGGATTGCTTGGGCAAGTAACTAGTAGGAGTCAATATCTTTTAATGTTTGATCTGTTTAATGAAGGGCTTGCTGAATTGGTTTTAGCCGATGGCACTCCTCTTAGTGAAAGGATAGGTAATGACGTAGTTCAGGTTTATATCTTCACCGCAGAAACCGTTCAAATAGAACCAGACAAACCGCCAGTATTAACTGGCTACGCACGACCTTTGAATTCGCATCATAATACTTTGGACGAACCATTAGAAGTTACGGTGCGTATGGCAGGAATACCAACTGAAAAAAGCAGCATGACACTAATGCGCCTTTGATATGGTAAATATAATGAAAAAATAACAGAAGCAGGACAAATGGCAACCGGAGACCATGAAGGTAAAGTGCGGCTTGTTTTCATAGAGGCATCAGGAGAAAGACAAGTTGATATTAGAATTGATAAGGGGTAAAGTCAACTGTGTTTAGTGCATTGATGAATTCTTCACCAGACTCTGACAGACAACAGCAACGTTTATAAACACCCGCATTTTTCCAAAAAACTATGGGAATGTATTCTTATCTTGGCGAGTCGTGGGAGAGTGGCTTTGGCTCTGAGCTTAACAGGCAGCGCATGATTGTGTGGAGAGCTGAGCCTGCCACGATAAGGATTCCGAAGCCGACAAGGCTTGACAGGGCAAGGGCTGCGGGTTACAGGGCAAAGCCGGGAATAATTGTTGTAAGGCAGCGCCTGACAAGAGGAGGAAGGCAGAGGCCTGACATCAAGGGGGCAAGGCGCTCAAAGCACGCGAGGCAGCGCAAGATTCTGAGCATGAGCTACCAGCACGTGGCTGAGAGGCGCGCAGCAACCAAGTTCCCGAACATGGAAGTTCTCAATTCTTATTTCCTCGCAAAGGACGGAACTCATTACTGGTTTGAGGTAGTTATGGTTGACAAGGAGCACCCTGTCATTGTCTCTGACAGGCAGCTTTCATGGGTTTCAGACGGCAGGCACAACCGCAGGGTCTTCAGGGGGCTTACGTCTGCTGCAAAGCGCAGCAGGGGCCTGATGCACAAAGGCAAAGGGGCTGAGAAGATGAGACCAAGCCAGAGAGCGCATGACAGGAAAGCGAAGTAGAGAAGCAATTCGCTGATTCTTTCCCGCAACATTTATATATTTCTTTGTCAATTATTGTTATATCAGTATATCTTATTGGTTCATTATATGCGGCGAGGGGTTTGCAATGAAGCTTCACTGCACAAACTGCAACTACCAGTTCACTCCGAAAACAGGCAAGATGCCTTTAAGGTGTCCTTACTGCGACAAGCCGGGCACTGTTGAGAAGGTCAAGCAGATGCAGGAATGGATTGATGAGTTCTCGGTTAATGCTAATGAGTGATTCAAGGCATCTTTTCTGCAGCTTCAGCCTTCACCGCATCCTTGAGCGCGGCAATGGCAACCTCTATCTGCTTGTCGCTCGGCCTGGAAGTGGTTATCTTCTGCAGCATGAGCCCGGGGAAGACGATTGCCCTGAAGAGCATGTTGCCGCTGTGCCTTGCGCTGAACTTGAGCAGCTCGTATGAAAGCCCTGCTATGACCGGCAGCAGCAGTATTCTTGATGCAAACCTTACTGCCCAGTTCTCGCTTGTCACGACTGAAAAAACGATTATGCTTAGAAGCAGGACGAACAGCAGGAAGCTTGTGCCGCACCTTGGATGCAGCGTTGTGAACCGCCTCACATCCCTGACTGTCATTTGCTTTGCAGGGGCCCGGCCAATCTTGCCAAAACCAACACCTGCCTCGTATGCGTGTATGGACATGTGCTCTGCGCCGTGGTATCGGAACATTGTCTTGACATCCGGAAGCAGCGATATCAGGGCTATGTAAACCACGAATATTGCCGCTCTCAGGATTCCGTCAATTATGTTGAAAAGAAAAGAGCCTCCTTTTGAGACGAGTGATGAAAGGTAGAATGGCAGCCCTACGAACAGGAGCAGCGCAAATGCCATTGCAAAGGCGACTGTGAAGAACACCTCTTTTTTGCCGAGTTTTTCTTCCTCTCCTGCAAACTCGTTTGCAGAGTGTATTATCGCCTTGAACCCCATTACTAATGTGTCGTAAAGCGCGAATATGCCTCTTGCAAAGAACAGCTTTGCAAATCCCTGCCTCGCTTCTAAATGCTCCCTCTTTAAAGACACGCTGCCGTCCTGCCTCCTGACAGCTATGGAATAATAATTAGGGCTTCTTATCAGCACGCCTTCAATGACTGCCTGCCCGCCGAGGGTTGGTCTTTTCATGGCACTGAAATAAGATGCCTGTTTAAAAAGTTTTATTTTTCCATGAACTCAGCATTCTCAAGCTTCTGGAAGTGCCTGTCGCCTGTAAGAAGCTTTGAGTTGAAGCGCAGCGCAGTTGCGTACATTAAGGCGTCAACTATGTAAAGCCCGTGCTTAAGGCGCTGCTCAGCAGCCA
>JACPIG010000019.1 GCA_016188205.1 Candidatus Woesearchaeota archaeon | reverse complement strand
CCTTGTTTACGTCAATGACGAGTATTGCTATGTCTGCAAGGTTCCCGCCTCTTTTCCTCAGGCTTGTAAACGCCGCATGCCCCGGGGTGTCTATGAACAGCAGCCCCGGTATGCTGAACCTGATTTTTAGCTTCTCAAGCAGCTCGCCGCATATGGCTTTTACTGTTGCAAGTGGCACGTGGCTGCAGCCAATGCACTGCGTAATCCCGCCAGCCTCCTTTGCAGCTATGGCTGTCCCGCGAATCCTGTCAAGCAGCTTTGTCTTGCCGGCATCAACATGCCCGACGCACACTATAAGGGGCTGCCTTATTGCCGGTGCCTGCGCTTGCTGTGCTTGCTGCGCTGCCTGAGCTTCCTGCGCCGGCTGCGCTGATGGTGCTGCTGGCTCTACTGATGCCGCTGCTGCTGGCTCTACTGATGCCGCTGCTGATGCTGCCTTTGCCATGGCAGGAAAGAAAAAGCCGGCTGTTTTTAAAGTATTTGGTAGTGGCTGGCTCGTTTTGTTATTGTGTTATTCTTTGAAAAGTTCTTCCATTAGTTTACGCGCATCACCAACGTAAACTTCACCTATAGCGTCCCAAGGATGAGCTGCTATATTTGGTTTAATCCGGACAAAAAAGCTCGGACTATTTGGATAACTTGCTTCTGAACTGCATTTTTGAACTTCACATAAATAATGATGAGGAGAACCTGAGCGGTCAGTATACTGCCTAACTTCTCTTGCAATATTTTGCCGACCACTTTCCAGCTCCACCATCAGCCTATTTATCAAACCGTCTCCTTCCATTTGCTCTCTAACATATCTTATTACAGGCTGGTCTTCTATCCACTGTATCAAGCCACATTCCAAATGTGATATGTGTTCTGGCATGTTAATAAGGAAAGAAAAAGCCGGCTGTTTTTAAAGTATCGTAAATTGCGGTAATCGATCAAATATTTATCGCGCAATTTACGAGATTATGTTAAATCGATCAAATATTTATCGCGCAATTTACGAGATTATGTTAAATCGCATCAATTTCATAACTTTTTATATGCGATTTAATATTTAGCAATTCGCACAAGATTGTTTCATGATTTATGCGAATTGCTATTAGAATTGCGCCAGTAACTCCACTAATCAGCGCAATTCTCTATATTTGGATTTATATCAGGACAACTATGAATTCAGAATCTGTCATGTTTGTCACGCAGGCCTTTCAATATTTCCTTTCTGCTCATAATGCCCAAATAGCCGCACATCGACTTCTGCCGGAAGTTCTTTTTCGCCATTTTCATTACGGCTTCATTGTATGTGTTAAGCTCATCAAAAGAAGCAACATAGGCATCAACTTCCCCTGCAACTGCGGCTTTGTCATACTCGCCTTTCTTGTCAATCAGCACTCCCCTGAATCCGTAGTCCATCGCGCCCTTTACAACTGTTTTTGAGTCGTCAATAACAATGCCTGTTTCCGGGCTTTGAATGCCTGAAACCTGCACGCATTTGTCCCAGAACTCCCTGCTTGGCTTGGTGCAAGGGTCGCCAATCAGGATTTCACCGTCCTTGAAGAACTTTGAGAGTCCTATTGCCTTCGTTCTTTTTAGCCGCAGCCCTGATGAGTATTCAGGCTCATAAAGCATTTTTCCTCCTGCAAACTTAATCCGTGTGTCGCTTCCCGCAATAACGAATTTGTTTTTTGTGCGCTGCAGAAACCTTGTTGAGTCTTCAAACAGTTTTGTGCTTTCCACTATCGTTTTCCAGTAAATGCCGGCTATGCGCATTATTTGGCTGCCGGAAAGCCTGAGGGCGCATTGCTCGGAAATGTATTTCAGGTATAGCTCCCTGCTGAACATGAAGTCTTGTTTGGCGTTAAGTTTTTGCGAAGTCGTAACGCCATACGAGTTCATAATCCCTGCAAGTTTCCTTCCCGGCTCTTCTCTTATGCCCAGATAAAACGAGTTGATGTCTGAGTATAGCCTTCCGAACATCCCGCCTGCTTCCGGCTTGCCGGGGAAAAGCCTTAACAGCTCGTCCCTTACCGCCCTGTCCGCAGAGCTGGTATCGTGGCTCGCCAAGGTTGAGTCAACGTCAATGAAAAATACGGGCGCTTCTTCTGTTCTGTTCATTGTACTGAGTTCGGTGTTGTTTTTATATAAAAACGATTGTTTTTATAGAGGACTTTGAATAACCCCAGTTTACTTCAAAATTCAAAGTCCTTCTTAGAGAGGTTTGATATTTTTAGTGGGTTATTCAAACCTCTCTATATTTTGCACATCAAAATTTCATTGGTTGCGGAAAAGATTTATAGCATATTTCCGGAAAGTTTGCGAAAAATCCGGAAGAAGCACTGGACACTGGACAGGTGCGCGTAAGGTATATAAAGCACTATTCTGCACAAAGAAAAAGAAAAAAAGCGGCCGCCAAAACCCGGTCGCAGAAGGCCGAAACCCTAAGCAACAATACACGCAGGATATATAAACTTTATGCCGCGGAAGCCTAATCTGGTTTGGCGGAAGGCCGAAACCCTTCTGCCCGAAAGGGCCTCTGGGTTCGAAACCACGCTCTGGGCGAAACTCCCGGCCGCGGCGCATCTTATGCGCCTATTTTCTTGGCTCATAAAGCTCTATCGGAATCCCGTCAGTGTCTCGCAGGAAGCAGAACCAGGCGCATGTTGTGCCTTTCACAGGCGCGTCAATGTCTATTCCC
>JACPIG010000127.1 GCA_016188205.1 Candidatus Woesearchaeota archaeon | reverse complement strand
CCGAGCCAGAATATTGGCACCCCTAAGCTGTGGAAAAATGCGACAGCAAAAGCTGATATGGGCATTGATATTATCCACAGGAAGCTTGACGGGTCTATCAGCTTTGGTATGACTTCTGCTGCTATTGATGCTACAAGCCCGACCATTGCGCCTATCAGAGGACCGTAAGCGACTGTGGTGATGACTGTTGCAAACGTTACAAGTTCAAAGCCAACTGTGAATTTTATGTAGTACTTGTAGTAGGTTGATAAAGAGGCGATTGCAGTCAGGATGGCTATTATTATTACATTCTTTAGCAGGATTCCGAATGACAGAAGCAGTAACAGCGCGAAGAAACCTGCTATGAAGTGCCATTTCTTCTTCAGGAAGAGGGCGAGGAATTTGTCTGGAATTCCGAATACCCAGCGCCTCTTTTTCTGGAGGAACATTCCGCTGGGCAGTTCTTTTTCAGCGCTGGCAGCAGCCTTAGCAGGCTCCATTTGGCAGTTAATCGCCTGCTTAAGTTAAAAATCTTGCGCATTTTTGCGTGTTTATCTGATGCGAGAGTGTCTTATAACCCTGGCCAGTGAGTTTTGCTGTAAGAAATCACAGCCCTTCCTGAAAGCCTTTCCTCCATTTTTCGGGGCATCTCAAGAGCTGCCAGCGGCATGTATGGTGTAATGCCTTGCATGGAGAAATAGTAGCCGTATCCTATCTCAATGCGGTGCTCGTCCTGGTCTCCTCGCTCATGAATCGTGTGCGTTCCTATGTAATATCTTGGGAAGTCTGCTGGTGCCTGCCCTAATTTTTCCTGCACGAGCCTTGCTGCTTCTTCTGGAGTGAGCCTCTTTAAATCGCAGCACTTTACCCACAAACTTTTCACCCAAAACCAATCTTCGCCTATGCGATAGCTGTGCGCCAAATCTACTCTGACAGTCCATCTGTTTAGTGCTTGTAAGTCTGCGACAACATCGCTGAGCTCGTTTACAGGCATGCTTTTTGCAGGCATCGGAATCACCCTATATAGCTGACGTCCTTTCCTAATTTGCTCTGGAGCTTGCGGAGTGTTGCTGATGTTATCGGCAGGCTTTTCCTGCCCATCTCGTCCTCTATGTCGCTGACTTCCTTGTCAAGCGCTGCCATGTTCATGCTGAACGAGAGTTTCTTGTTAAGCACCTTGACTATCTCCCTCGCTCCCCTTATGCCAAGGTACATTGGGTGCGCGTAGGTTTCTGCCAGCAGCGAGACTGCGGGTATGTTGCGCCTCTTCGCGAGCCCAAGGAGAAGCCCTGAGACGCCTATTATCGGGCCTACTACTCCGTAAAGGCTTGAGTCAACGTTTGCGTCTGTTGAGTAGCGCTTTATGATGTCCTTTGAGTTTCCTGTGCAGTAGACCTTCGGGCTTTTCGGTACGTGCGGCAGCCCTATGCCGCCAAGCGTGATTATCTCCTTTCCGTCAAACTTTTGGAATATGTCCAGCACGGCATCTGAGAATGAGTAGGATGACTGCTCGTCTATTGGCTGCACGTCGCCGGCAAGGAACAGCACGTCCTGCTTTCCTTTCCTGAAGTAAAGGCTTATTGTGGGCAGCTCTACGAGGTTGTTCTCGTTTACGAATACTGAGTGGGGCATAGAGTATGAGAACATGTCGTATACCTTCTCTGCCTTGAGCTCCTCTATTATGAAGTCAATGGCTACTTTTCCGACATTGCCTATGCCCGGAAGCCCTTCCACCAATACGGCGCTTTTCAGCTTTGGCAGCTTCTTGGCTGTTTGTGTTATGACCCACCTGCTCATAGTGTTCTCCTCGTATAGTGCTTCGCGCTTCACAGCAGTCCTGCTTTTTTCAGCCCTTCTGCCTTTGCAGCCCTTCTGTACTTTGCGTATGCGTCCTGTGGGCTGTACTTTGCAGGCCCTGCCTTGACTGCATCAGAACCGCAACTGCACGTTTCTTTCATCGTGTAGTTGCCGCAATTCCTGCATTTGAGGATGTGTTTCATTTATTCCCCTATTCCTCCCTCTCAAACTCGCCTGTGCCGTCCATGTTTGTTACAAGCGTTATCGCGTCGCTTGTTGCCCTTTCCACGATTTGCTCTGCTGCCTTGTAGTTTGCAGCCCTTATTGTGACCTTGTATTTTCCTGCCCTGAGGTAGCTTATCTCCGCTCCTGCTTCCGCAACCTTTTTCAGGGCTTCCTTTATCACTTCTGCTCCGTCAGGCGCGTAGCTTGTCAGCATAAGGGCTCCTGTTATTGCCACTTCGGCGGGCTTTATGCGCTGCTTTATTGCGCTTTCAAGCTCCCCGGCAGTGTCTTTGCCTACGCCCAGCTTTTCCAGCGAGAGCCTGTCCTCTGCTACTTCTGTGAAGCAGCTGAACAGCGTGGGGTATTCTTTCAGGACTTTGCCCGCAACTTCCTCAAATACCTGTTTCGCGTCCTTTTTGAGCTTTGCTGCTGTGATTTCTATTATCTTTTCTGCCTTCTGCTCGTGCTTTATCTCGTTTATCTTGCTTCTTTTCTGCGATTCGGTAACCCTTCTGAGCGACAGGTCAACGTGCCCGCGCTCCTGGTTGACCTTCAGGACCTTGCACACTACTACCTTTCCTTCCCTTACGAAGTCGCGTATGTTCCTTATCCTGCCCGGGCTTACTTCTGATATGTGTATCATGCCGTTAAGCCCGTATTCCTCTATGTTGACGAAGACTGAGTGGTGCTGGACAGATGTCACATTGCATAGAACAAGCTCTGAGTCTTCCGGAAATCCTTTCTTTTTAAGCAGCAGCATTTCAGCTCTTAATCCTGTCCGGGATTATTCCAGCACTTCCAAAATCCTGGACTTTACCCTTGTCTTTCCGCCTGTCGGGTCTGCTATGCTCTTGCTGCAGACGAGGCACTTTACTTCAGTGGATGCCTTTCCGAAGATTATCTGTTCGTTCTTGCACTTTGGGCATCTCACCTTTACGAACTTTGAAACCGGCTCTCTTATGTTCATGAAAATCACCTATTGCTCAAACTCTATCCTCTTTGCCCTGAAGCCCTTTCTCTGGGCATGCATCTTCTTGCAAACGCTGCACTCGTATCTCAGGTCTGTCTTCTTTGTGGCTTTTTTGCCTGTCATCTTCCACTTGGTTATTGCGGGCTTTGAGTATCTTCCGAGGTTTCCTGTGCCTCTTGCCAGGCCTCTTTTGCGAGCCCTTATCTTTGAGCCCCTGCTTAATGATCTTGGCGCCCTCTTTTTTGACTGTGCCACTTTGTGCTCGGTGTGCTTCTTGCAGAACGGGCAGTAGCGCCTGACTGTTTTGGGCAGCTTCATGAAAGGACGAGAAAGGCAAGTAGTATTTAAAGTTACTTGTTGGTGATGTCGCATTAGGGACTTATGGACTTATGCAAAGATTTTTATAATTGGTTAGAGTATCCCCTTAATATGGAAAAATCAGCCATTTTTATTGATGCAGGAAATATAATCAAAAGTTGGTGGGCTTATTGTAAGGTTAATGGGCTTACAAATAAGATTGATTATATAAAACTTGTTGCGTTATTATCTAAAGATACTAATTTGCTACGTGCATATTTTTATGATGGAGTCCCAGAAACCATATCTGTAAAAAAGAAGGGATTTCTTCAAGCTTTAGAACACAAAGGTATTCAATTACGAACAAAAGTTTTGAAGAAAAGAAATTATTATTGTGATAGTTGCAAAACTTCTACAACTAAACAAATTCAAAAAGGAGTAGATGTATCATTAGCAACTGATATTCTTAGACATGGATTTCAAAAATCTTGTGATATCTGCATAATTGCCAGTGGAGATGAAGATTATAAAGATGCTATCGATTTAGTTAAAGATAGAGGAATTAAAGTTTGGGTTTCTGCATTTAAAGATAGTTTAGCTTCAGAAGTTAAAAGAACAGCAGATAGAGTTATACTTCTTGATGATGTATTTGATGAAATTAAACAATAAAATACTGATGTATTTATTTTATCACCAAAATGTTTATATAGTAGTATACTTACTACTAATTATATACTTTTAATGAGAGAGAGGAAGGGGGTTATACCCACATACTTCCTCTCTTAATAATTCCTTCTCTAATTCAATAGATTTCGTTTGATGAACAGCTTAAAAGTCCCGAAAGCGACAGGCGGGCAGAAAATGGCTAAAAGTCCCGCAGATTAGACAGTCCCTTTATTGGCTACTCATTAATCTCCACTGCGCCGCCGTTGTTTATCAGGACGTCTGCAAGCTCGGTGGGCAGCTCTGCCTTCTGGTTTTCCGTGAATGGCCCGTATACTTCAAGTTCCTTGCTCAGTATCTTGGGCACGGGCTTGAGTATCCTTACCGTTTTTAGCTGCGGCTTCTGCTGTGGCTGCTCATGCACGTGGCTTTCGGTTGCCGGCGATGCCTGGAAGTGCCTCATGGTTTCGGCAAGGAATTCTGAGGCGGGCTTAAAGCCTTCTTCCTGCTCCTCCTGGTATTCCTGGGCCTTTGCCTTTGCGCGGCCTTCTGCTTCTTCAGGTTCCTGCTGCGGCTGGAGTTTTGCGCTGAGCGCGCTTTCAAGGAGGTTTTTCCTGAAGTTATCAAGCCTTTCCACGATGCTGTCAAAGAGGGCTTTTTCCCCGGTTATCATGTTTTCCGAGTCTATGAAGCTCGGGGATGTCCTTGATGCTGCCAGTGCCATGTTGAGCACCTTTTTTTCCCTGCGCTCGTAAAGCTCGCGCAGCATTCTTCTGGTGTTTTGTATCTGCTTCAGCAGCTTTTCCCGCTCTTCATCGCCGTCTGTGTTCAGGCTTATTTTGCTTTGTATGTATGCGGAAATGTCATTGAAGAATGAGTCGTGCAGCTTTTGCAGTTCCTCCCTGCCTTTTTCCCTTACCAGCAGGTCAAAAATGGTTTCGTAGCTCAGGTTTACCTGCACTGCCATAATGCTCCCCTCACCGTATACCCCGGCGGTTTGAGTTGTCAGGCTCGGTATATAAGGTTTGTGCACAAAATATAAAAGGCGGCTTCTATAGCCATAACTTGCGATGAATCTGGTGGAGGCTGTTGGCAGATTTTTCTATCACATGGATCCTCTGAACGACATGGAATGTATGGGGCAGTGTCTTGAGGCTGTTATTCAACGAGATAACCCGCCTAAAATATACCAAGAGATTATAGCATTGGCAGTTGCTTTGAAACCGCTTATGAGAGGAGGTTCGGTAGGCGCTGTTGTTGGCGCATTAGCAGCACCTGCAGGGCAAAGCCCGTTTTACATTGCTACGGGGGCGCTTGTCGGCGCGTTCATAGACGCAGCCCAATATTTTTCACGGGTCCGTTCTTTGTACGAAAGCAGACTCAGATTTTAACTGCATAGCGCAACCGCAGAAAACACGTTGTGCTTTGTCCTTATGATTCACAAATCACGCAAAGCGTGATTGTGCCCAATTGAGCTTTGCTCAATTTGGGTTTGCGCTTTCAGCGCTTCCCGTACCCTTTCTATTTGCCCCTCTGTTATTTTTGCAAGGGCGTCCTTTGTCTTTATGAAGAATTCTGCGCAGTATCTTCTGGTTTCCTCAATTTCTTGGTCGTCAACAGGCCTGTTGGAGTAGTATTGGAGGTCTATTCTTGCATTAAACGCCTTTTCAATCATTTTGATGTCTTTTTCTCCGTAAAACACTGCCAGGTGGCGCTTCATGAATTCCAGGGAGCAGGAATGTATTTCGCATTTTACCCCTATTCGCAGCATCAGGGCGTATAGTGCATAATAGAATATGTAGTACGTTGTGGTTGCTGTCCAGATTTTGCTCTGCACAACGCCTTTCTGTATAGCGAGAGATTCTTCAGCCATTCCTATATAGGAGTTGGCCATATTGCTGTTCGGTTCTGTAAGCTCCAGTCCGCCTTTCTGGCTAAGGCACCAGCTAATTGAAGCCATAGTAGTTTCTCCATGTCAGGTTTATGAATTCCTCTGTTCCGGAAAGAAGTATGTGGCTGCTTATTATTTCCCTGCATAGGCTGTTTTTCTGCCTGATAAGCTTGGCCCACTCATTTTTCTTAAAGTGCTTTACGCTGATGGTAAGCCCGAGCTTCTTGCCTTCCTGCACATACCCCCTGCCCGTTCCTTCTCCAATGATGAACAGGTCTATATCCGAATCTTCTTTTTGCGTGCCTTTGGCGTAGCTTCCGAATATTCCGGCAATTCTGCCTTCGTTTTTTAAATCACGGAGAGAATGAGCTATTTTCCTGTGCTTTGAAAGGAACCCGATCTTCTTCGTGAGTTCTGTTATGGCTATTATGTCTTTTATTTCGGTATTATCTGTGTTCAGCCTGTAATACTTCAGCGTTCCTTGCTTTCTTGACCTTAATACAGCCTCTCCCTCAAGCTCTTCTAGTGCAATGGCTATGCCTTTCTGGCTCAGCCCCACTTTTCCTATCAGCTCCCTGCCGTATACTTCCCTGTTGTAGTCCCCCAAAAACTGCTTAAGCAGCTCAAAATACTTATTGTGTAGCATTTTACACGATTGTGTAACTATTTACATATTTAAATCTTTCGGAAAATAAGCCCGGAGTTCTACAGTGCAACCGCAGAAAACACGTTGTGCTTTGTCCTTATTATCTTTGCCCTGACTGTGCCTTGCTCCTTGCCGCAGTTAATGATTGTTATGTTCCTTGCCGCGCTTTCCTTGCCTGAGTCTCCTTTGTCTCCTGTAACCGCAACTGCGATTTTCTCTTTCGGGTACCTTCCGGGGCACATTATTTTTGCATCTATAACCTGCCCTTTCCTGAACGGCTTTGGCAGGTTCTTTGTTGCCATTATCCTGAACTCGCCTTTCAAGTCCATCTTCGTGAGGTTTATCCCGAATTCCTTCTCAAGCCCTGCAAGCTTTTCGTAGAACTTGTCCCACTCCATTGGGGTTGCAGGGTTTCTTCCTCTCTTGTAATACAGGTAGTTTTGAACGCCTATCTTTGCTCCTATATCCATCGCATACCTTATGAGCTTGGGTATTTCCTCGTCGTTGTATCCGGGCAGCCAGACTGGGGCTATGAGCAGTTCCATCTTCT
>JACPIG010000128.1 GCA_016188205.1 Candidatus Woesearchaeota archaeon | reverse complement strand
TGTCAGTTGCCTCAACAAATTTTATGTCAACGCCTGCGTCAAGATTGGCGCCTGCATGAATAATCGCCTCTATAAGGCTCGCATAGGAATCATTAAGCATCGTGTATTTGCCGCAAATCGCAACATTTACCCTTTTAGAAGGCGCTTTTATCCTTTTGACCAGCTCCTTCCATTCCTGCATATCCCTCTTCGGGGAAAACCCGAACCTCCTGCCAATTATGTCAAGCATGCCCTGCTCCTCAAAAATCACAGGCACCTCATATATGCTCTCCACGTCCCTGCCGCTAATAACCGCATCTTCATCCACATCGCAGAACATCGCTATCTTCCTCTTCGCCTCCCTTGTAAGAATGCCTTCGCTCCTCCCGATTATTATGTCCGGTATTATGCCCTTGGCACGCAGCCCCTCAACATCGCGCTGCGCAGTCTTTGTCTTCTGCTGCCCGACGCTTTTCACGAAGGGCACATAAGTCAGGTGGACATAAAGTATGTTTTCATGCCCTGCATCCTTCTTCAGCTGCCTTGCCGCCTCAACAAACCACGAGTTCTCAATGTCGCCAACCGTGCCACCAATTTCAATGGTAACGATATCCGCCTTTTCCTTCTCTGCGATTTCGCGCCAGCGGTTTCTTATCTCATTTGTGATGTGAGGGATTATCTGCACTGTTCCGCCAAGAAAGTCCCCCCTCCTTTCCTTCCTGATTACAGCATCAAAAATCTTGCCTGTTGTCAGGTTCCACTCTGACTTGCAGTTTATGTTAAGAAACCTTTCGTAATGCCCGAAGTCCATGTCCACCTCGCCGCCGTCATCAAGCACAAAGACCTCGCCGTGCTCAAACGGGTTCATCGTGCCCGGGTCAACATTAAGGTAGCCATCGCACTTTATGGTAACAACCCTGAAGTTCCTTGAAAGAAGCTTCCCTATAGAAGCAGTAGCAGTTCCTTTGCCCAAGCCAGAGACAACTCCACCAGTGATTATAATCCACCT
Organism: Candidatus Woesearchaeota archaeon; assembly: GCA_016188205.1. Lineage (GTDB taxonomy): Archaea > Nanobdellota > Nanobdellia > Woesearchaeales > UBA10216 > JACPIG01. The sequence continues at coordinate 4,403 of JACPIG010000128.1, read as the reverse complement.
TGTCTTTGGCTGCGGCATACAAGCACAGAAAGAGGGTATTATTTAAAGGTTTTTGTTTGGCTCTTTCCGAGTGCTTCAATATGGAAAGATTTAAATAATAGTGTGTATAAGTGTGTATAAATGATAGAGGAGTTCAGGGAAATAAACAAAAAATTTGACAAAGGAGTGATAATAAACATTGGCAGCCTGGAGTTCGCAATATCGGCTGCAAAAAAATCAAAGAACTGGCAGGAACAACTGGCATTTATAGTCAGGGCAGTTGTCAACGACCACGTTTTTGCAGACGGCAACAAGAGGACTGCCGCCGCCTACATAATGGCGGTGCTGGAGGAAAGGAAGCTGCCCTACGACGCATATAAGGTTGATAAGCTCGTGCTGAGCATAGCAAAAAACAGGATAAGAAGCTATAAAAGAACACATGGGATGATAAAAAATGCCATTTGCTGACATATTTGACAAGCAAGTCTTTGAACGCGCAAAAAAGCTGCCTGACATGTATCCTGAGCCATTCCTGGCTCTTGAGGAATATGACAGGACAAGGAAGTTAAAGAAATGGTCAAACAAGATAAGGGCAAACTTCACTATAGACAGGAATGCGCTGCGCCAGTTCAGGAGATTGTGCGAAGAGAAGGGGCAAAAGATGAGCTCGCTGGTTGAGAAGATGATAAAGGAAAAGCTTGTTTCTGCTCAAATGCCAGCCAAGCCCAGCAGATAGCTGAAAACCCTGCTCCCGTCAAATGGCGGGATTGGAATCATGTTGAATATGAACAGGAACATGTTTATGCCCTTTGTCATGTGAAGCAAAGGCCTGTACTTTGCTTTGACATTTGTCTTCAGAAGCGCTGCAGAGCCAAGCCACAGCGCAAGGTTGACAGCAGGGCCTGAGAAGGCGATGACAGCGTTCACAAAAGGAGTTGATGCCGCATGGCTCACAAACCCGGGCACGAAGAATATGAAGGGAAAGCTCAGAAGCTTAAGAACCATGCCTATTCCGAGCCAGAAATACGAAGCATGGAAAGTTGCAGGAATGCCGAAGCCAAGCGATACGAACTTGTGAGACATCTCGTGCAGCGCAATCGCAGGCGCAGTCACAATAATTGCTGCCTTCATGCCTTCAAAATCAATCCTTTTGCGTGCCGCCTTAATGGGGTCATATTCGTCCCTCTTTCCTGGCAGCGCTGACAGAGCAAACGCGTCTTTGAATATGAAACCAACCGCAGCTATCATGACAACAATGTCAATGAGCTCCTGCAAAGAGAAGAATGGCGTGAATGCCATGAAGCAGCAAGCCCTCATCTATTATTAAAATCTTTGCATAATGTAAATTAAAGCTGTTAATGTATTTAATGGTGCGACGCCTTTCCTTCGGAAAGGCTCTGGGGGCTTCCGAAGGAACAACCCTCCCCCAGCGCACCACTAAACTAACTAAAACAGTTAGTCGCTGGCGAAGCGGGGGTTGCCCCCTTCGGGGTGCTGAGAGCTTTTGCCGCAGCAAAAGCGTCCAGCCATTATTAAGTCCGATTGAAACTTGACATAACACACAAACTATTTATAACTTGCCTAATCACCATTGCCTGTGACAGACCTTATAGCGTGTTTAGGCACAGAGACAAAAGCGTGGGAATACGCAAGGCGGCTCATAGAAGGCGAAGCATGGGGGCAAGTTTTCCTCATAGCCGATGCTGACGCTGCCGGCACTGACGGCAAAACAGGCTTCAAATGCAAAAGGGAAGTGTTCTTTGTCACAGCAGACACAAAGCTGCTCCTGCCGCAGCTCACAGAGCAGATAAGGAAGATGATGGACAGCAAAATTGCTGACACAGAGGTTGCCCTGAACCTTGCACTTGGAACAGGCAAGGAGCACATGGCATTAATCTCAGCCGTTCTCAAGCTGGGGCTGGGGATAAGGCTTGTTGCATACACGCCTGAAGGCGTGAGAGAGGTCTGAATTATGCACGGGGGTGATTTGGTTGGGACTGGACAACAGGGTTGCCAAACTGATTATGCTAGGGCGCGGCAATGAAGGTCGTGGCGATGATGCAGTACTTGCAGGCGTTACGCGCGATGACGAATTAAGGTATAGTGCTCTGAATTACGCTGTGCTGCAGGAAAGGCTGGAAGCCGCGTATGGGAGCGGCAGACAAGTCTCTATCACTACAATAACGGATTCAGGCGATGTAATTGCAGCCGTTAATGGCGAGCAGAAAACTCACCCTCTGAGCTGGTTTGGCTATGAGGAGATTGGCGGAATATACTTTTATAACCCCAAGCCGCGCACTTCGCCAATGCCGAACAGCGGTAAACGCCGCTATACAGGCAATCGCCATACAAGACCAAGTAGCACTCCATGGAGGCGCAATGGGCGCAATCATACCGCTTGACCACATGGTTGTAATGTGGCTGCAAAACGGCAAAGCACTTGAAGGGCTGCCTGCAGCCATAACATTGTCAGACATGGAAAGGTTTGGCGGAGTAAGTCATGCAAGGCTGTGTTACATTCTTGGGCTTGACAACCCTTCAGCAGCAGGCTCAGCAGGCTCAATAGTCATCAGGTCAATATCACCCTCAGGCGTGCTGGAAGCATGTGTTGACAGCGTAGTTGTAAGCAGGCAAATTACTGGTACTGGCTATAAGGAAATCAATGGCGCTTATGTCCCGGCATAGTGCACAGATTCACCGCGCTTCCGTCACTTCAGTTCCCTTGCGGACAGCTTTTTGTTGTTGAAGTCCCTGAATTCAAGCACAAGTTTGCCGCCCATTGGAACATCAAAGACCATGCCGATTTCCACTTTTCCCGTCACAGCAACAGCAGGAAGCTCTTTCTCTGTCGGCCTGTCAAAGAATACTGCTGGCTTTGTGCCTGAAAGGAAGAAATTTTCAGAACTCACTAAGGGGGTTTCCAAATCAACAACATTTGTCTTATTGCCTTCAACTTCCACCTTTACAAATTTTAGCATTCTGCCCTTCCCCGCCTTGATGGTCTTCCCAAATAATCCGCCGTACCTATAATTACTTAAAGTCTTGTGCTCTTTTATTGCGATTGACAGGTTTTTCATTCTTATCATCCTTCTTGTCATGCAGCTCTTATTATCCCATACCACTGGTAAATTGCCTTCTCAGCAGCCCTGACAAGCTCCTCGCCTCTGCCCTGTATGGTTGCGCAGCCGCCTTGCAGCGTTATCTCTGCAGGGCTTCCTTCCTTAAGGTAAATGACAGAGCTGTTTGCAGGAGCGCTGCCGCACCCAACAACAGGCCTTGAAGCGCAGCCGGCTGTTATGTTTTCTGTGCATGCGGCAACAGGAGTTATGCCGAAGGCGTTGTTCAGGCTCAGGCTCAGCTCAGCAGCAGCAAGGGCGGTGTAAGAAAACTTTTCGCCCTCTTCAGGGTCAAAAGTGATGAACATGCTTTCCCCTGCAGACCAGCCCTCTTCGCCAATTATGCTCACATTCTCAACCTGGTAAGGGTTGTAGTGCAGCCGCAGGTTGAAAAGCTGTCCGTCCTGTTTCCACTGCGTGTTCCACAAGCCGGCATATTGTTCAAACACAAAGCCGTTGTAAGTAACTGTTTCGTATTTCTGCTCAGACTTCAGCGCCCTTATGCTGAAAACCGCAACTGTGAGGACAACAATGACTGCAGCAATTATCAGAAAGTATCTGGTGCTGTTATCCTTCCCGCTGCCTTCCGCAGCCTCGCTGATGCCTGTGCCGCCTGTGCCTGCAGCTACAGGCTTTTCCAGATGCGCCGGTTTTTGGGGGGTTGGGGGGTTTGTGGCTGCTCTTTCTGCAGCTTCCTTCGCTGCCTGCTCCTGCCTTTCTTTAGCCGCCTGGGCATGCTTTTCCATATCTGCCTTTTCCTGCTCAAATTCCTCAACAGTCATAATCTTGTAGCTTGGCTGCCTCTCTTTGTCCTCAGCCACGCCTTCACCTTCCAGTTCACGATTTGCTTCCATCAATAACACCCATCAATCCGTACAGCAGCCTGTCGCGAAGCTTCACAAAGCCCTCATAGCTTCCTGCCTCAGCAATTAAGCAACTGCCCGATTCCCTGAAGCCCTCATTATCCACGCTTTCCTGAAAGCTCACAACAGGAACAAAGCTTGTTGCATTCGCGCAGCTTACAACAGGGAAAGAGCTTACGTTCTGAACAAAACCCTGAACAACGAATATCCCGTAGTTCTCGTAAAGCGCCTTGGAAAAATCAAATTCAACAGCGGCAATCACCTGTGAAAAGTTGCCGTGATAATCTGAAGTGACGTAAAGCATCCTTGTTCCCTTCAGCATGTCAACAGCTGACGGGTTAAGAGCTATGTACTCTATTTCGCCGGGGAAATACGTAAAGGACACTGTCCTGCCGTTGACCTTGGTTGTTAAGGAGCCATCAAGCTGCCTCTCAAACTTGTGCCC
>JACPIG010000125.1 GCA_016188205.1 Candidatus Woesearchaeota archaeon | reverse complement strand
TCGTTCTTAAACTCCCTGAAATCTGATGACATGGCTTTGAAGTCAGTTGCCATTGCCATGAACGACTTCTCAAACTGGCCAAATTTGCCGCTCAAACTGGAGACTCTTGAAGTAGTCCACATCATCCAGCCGATAATGGCGATTAAAACGCTGTCCCTCAAGGTTCCGTCATGCCAACTCCCTCCCAGCACGTTCCTTCCAAACTGGTATATAAGAAAGCCGCTCAGCAGAATCATAAAGCCCTTTATTGCCAAAGAAAATAACACCTGAAGCTTGCCCATCAGCCATCACATCATGTAAGTTTTTACCCACCAGATTAGCATAGTTATGAACAGGGCGACCTGTACAGCCAGAGCCAGCTTATCAGTAAACCTGTCCAGAATTTCAAGCTTCATATCTATCTCGTTTGTTTCCATGAATTACTATAACCATCACTCCTTAATAAACCTATCGTCTGAAAATCCGGAAATCTTGCGAACAATCCGAAAGCTTTTATGGTTTCTCCGGAAGCGGTATTTAAGCTGCGCCTGCAAAAGGCAAATCCTTCGCTACAGCAGCAGCATTTTCCGCCTTACTCCCCATCCTCAATCACAGTTCCTTTGAACGGCTTGCCGAGAAGAAAGCCCTCAAGGTTGCGCAGGTCCCTGCCCAGGACAACCACCCTGATTTTTGCGTCGTGCGCAGCCCTGCTCGCAACAGGGTCAAAAGGCACGTTAAGGCCAGGGCTCCACTCTGCGCCGAACATTGACCTGAACTCCTGCCACGTTATGCGCCTAAGCGGCTTTGCGTTATCGTGCTCGTCAGGGTTCCTGTCATAAACATAGTCCTTGTTTGTCACATTAATAATCGTGCGCACGCCATAAGTCCTTGCAAGAACCGCAGCAACATAATCAGTGCTTCTTCCAGGCTTCCAGCCGGCGGCAATGAGAACAGATTCCCTAAAAGCGGATTTCTCGTTTGGGTTCTTCACAACCCGCTTATGCGCAACATCGCTCAAAACGTCCCGCAGCAGCTGCGCATTAAGCCTCGTTGCGTGGATGCCGAGCCAGTCAGAGTCGTCCTTGCCAAGCTGGACAACACCTGCTGCAGCTTTCTGGTATGACCTTGCTGTCTGGCCTCCGCCGCATATGATGACAAACTTTTTTCCCTCTTTTGCAAACCTCAGGATAAGCTTCCTGAACGCCATCAGGAAACCCGCGTCTATTGCTGAAGGAACAAGAACAGAGCCGCCAAGGGATATCACAACGGTTTCTGCGCCTCTTTTTCCCATGAAGCAAAAGCAGCCGCAGGCAATTATAAAGGTTTCGGAACAAAAAGCCAAGCCACCGAAAGATTTAAATAAGAGTAGCCGATACAGAACAATAACTCGCTTCTGGCAACGGTTAATGGTGTTCTCAAAAATGGAATCTATAAAAGTTAAGAAAGGCACAACGACTGTCGGCATAGTCTGCAAGGATGGCGTAATACTGGGCGCTGACAAAAGGGCGACAGCAGGAAGCCTTATAGTTGACAAGAAGTCACAGAAGATATTCAAGATAACAGACAAGATGGCCATAACAATGGCCGGAACAGTAAGCGACGCCCAGCTCCTGTACAAGCTGATAAAAGCCGAGCTGAAACTGAAGCAGTTCAGGACAGAGCGGGAGCCGAGCGTCAAGGAATCAGCAAACCTCCTCGCAGGAATGATTTACTCAAACATAAGGAAGTTCAGCATAATACCGGGAATATCGCACTTCCTCCTCGCAGGAGCAGATTCGGAAGGAATTCACCTTTACGACTTGTTCGCAGACGGCTCAATAACAGAGATAGATGACTACGTCTCAACAGGCTCAGGAAGCGTAATGGCCTACGGTGTCCTTGAAGTCATGTACAGGAAAGAGCTCACCCTTAAAGAAGCCCTGCCAATCGCCATAAAGGCAATAAACTCAGCCATGTCAAGGGACACATACACCGGCGAAGGCATAGATGTCGTTTCAGTCACCGGCGAAGGCATAAAGACGCTCTTTGAGAAGATGCTGGAAACAACGATAAAAGTCTGAGTCAAAAGGGGAGAGTCAGGTTTTGTGGCATTTAGAGATGCAAATAACAACAATGGCTGGACGCTTGCTTCGCAAGCTCTCGCCACCCCGAGGGGGCAACCCCCGGCTCGCCAGCGATTGTTATTTGCACATCGATAGCCGAACTGAAAAACACGGTTCCGTTGACTTTGCCGCCAAGAGCACTGCTGCGGCAGAAGTCTTGTGGCGCATCAATAGAATCATCATCTGGGCAATCTGGCGGTTTTAACATAACAACAAAGGTGTTTCTGTGAGCAAAATAATAAAGGAAATCCTGAAGAGCATTCCAGAGGAAAAAATAAGCGACGCGGTCTTTGAGGGCGCGAACATCGTGCTCTACACAAAGGACAAAGGCTTCTTCCTCGATAATGAAGGGCTCATCAAAAGGATAGTTGACGACATCAAGAAAAGGGTAGAGCTAAGGCCTGACCCTGAAATAGCAATGCCTACTGAAGAGGCAGAGAAGCTGATAAGAAACATAATACCTGAAAAGGCAGGCGTCAGCAACATAATCTTTGACACGCACAGAAGCCAGGTAGTAATAGAGACAGAAAAGCCCGGGCTGGCAATAGGCAAGCAGGGCACAATACTCAGGGACATAAGGAACTCAACGCTCTGGGTGCCCCTCGTAAGAAGGACTCCTGCAATCAGGTCAAAGCTGATAGAAAACATAAGAGGAGTTCTCTACCAGAACTCAGAGTACAGGCGCAAATTCCTGAACCAGACAGGCCATCGCATATATGACGGCTGGATAAGGGAAAAAAAGAACGAATGGATACGGCTCAGCTTCCTTGGCAGCGGAAGGCAAGTTGGAAGAAGCTGCCTGTTTCTCCAGACGCCTGAGTCAAGAGTCCTGCTTGACTGCGGGGTTGATGTTGCAAGCACAGAAGGCAGCTATCCTTATCTTGAAGCGCCTGAGTTTGACATAAACGAGCTGGACGCGGTAATCATAACCCATAGCCACGTAGACCACTGCGGGTTCGTTCCTTATTTGTACAAGTACGGCTTCAAAGGGCCTACGTACTGCACAGCTCCAACAAGGGATGTCTCAGCCCTGCTGCTCCTTGACTACATAAAGATAATGCGCTCAGAAGGAAAAGAGGCGATATTCTCAACAGAAGACGTCAAGGAGATGGTGAAGCACACAATAACGCTTGAATACGAGGAAGTAACAGACGTAACGCCTGACGTAAGGCTGACGCTTTACGACGCAGGGCACGTTCTCGGCTCATCAATGATACACCTGCACGTGGGCAACGGGCTGCACAACATACTTTACACCGGAGACATGAAATACGGCAAAACAATGCTTTTGGATCCGGCTGCAGTCCAGTTCCCCAGGCTTGAAACGCTCATCATAGAATCCACATACGGCGGAAAGGAAAACATCGGGCCCGAAAGGGCGGAAAGCGACGAGCAGCTCGGCATGATAATACGCGACACGATTGCCCGGGGCGGAAAGGTGCTGATACCAACACTCGGCGTGGGAAGAAGCCAGGAAGTCATGCTGATAATAGAGCACCTCGTCAGGACAGGCGTCATTGAGAAGATACCCGTATTCATAGACGGGCTCGTATGGGACGTAACAGCAATCTATACAGCATACCCTGAGTTCCTCAACAACAACATAAGAAAGCTCATATTCCACAAGGACCAGAACCCCTTCCTCTCAGAAATATTCAAAGAGGTGGCAAGCCAGAACGAAAGGATGCAGATAATAGAAGAATCCGGGTCCTGCGTGATTCTTGCCACTTCAGGCATGCTCACAGGGGGGCCGAGCGTTGAGTACTTAAGGCACCTGGCAGACAACCCAAAAAACAGCCTCGTCTTCGTGAATTACCAGGGCGAAGGAAGCCTTGGAAGAAGGCTGCAGCGCGGCGAAAGGGAAATAAGCTTCGGCAGCGGCGCAAACACCCAGGAAATGCTCCAGATAAAAATGGAAATACACAGCGTGGAGGGCTTTTCAGCCCACTCCAACAGAAAGCAGCTCCTCAACTTCCTCTACAAATGCACGCCAAAGCCGAAAAAGGTAATAATAATCCACGGCGAAGCATCAAGATGCCTTGACCTCGCAAGCGCAATACACAAGCTAAGCAGAGTTGAAACTGTAGCGCCGAGAAACCTGGAGACTGTGAGGATAAAGTAGGCAAGCAGAAACCACTGCCACAGCCTCCACGCCCGCCAAAACAGAAATCTTTTTAAAACCCACCGCCATAGGTATCCTCATGCCTGCCGAAACGGTTACGATTTCAAAAGCTGAATATGAAAGACTGAAAGAAAGTTCTAAAATAGACTGGGAACTGGTTAAAAGAATTGAAAGAAGCCTTGAGGATGCCAAGCACGGAAGAATCACTGAAATAAAACCGGAGGCAACTCATAAAGCCTAACTCCTGCCTGAACCTGTTGCTTCCCTTAACTTTTCCGATACATGCCTCTCATATTCTTCCAGGCGAAGCAAAATAGCATTAATGGTTGCCTGCTGCATTTTTTTATCGATAATGGCCAGCAGGAGTATGGCGCTTTTAGGCTTATATACCAAATAAAGAACACGCTTGCCACCAAATTTCTTCTCACGGAAGAATGGCAGCCCCAATGGCTTTCCCGTAACATAGCCTGCATCAAACAAGCCCTTCACGATACTATCAACCCTTAATTTTTCGGAATAGTCCAGCCTCTTATAATCTTCATCATAAGACGCTGTTTTGAAAATCCTGACCACGTCCATTCGGAATCTGTAGAAGTTGCTGTATAAAAAGCTAACTTTTTCCGGCAGGCACTCACAAACTTTAAAAACAAACTTCTTTTCCCGCAGATGAATGGTGGTCTCTGGCGATTCAATACACGATATGTTCTGGCGCATCCAATACGGCAGATACGCAAATGGCGATGATTTTCTTCGCGACGTCAATGAATTATTTGCATCTGCTCAAAGCTTAGCTGGGTTTACCGGTGGAAGTGATCTTATCGCTGAAAGCGCTCTAAGCCAACTGATACAGCATGCAGAATCATTTGGAGCGGTTGAAGGATTGAGGGCTTCCTACCTCTCCCACGCAAGAGAAAGAGCACTTATGGACGTGCACTCAGGAAATCCGCCACTCAGTTTTCTCGGCAATCTTGAGAGGCTCGGCGGCATACCCAAGGACGTTATTGACGAATTCAGAAAGCCAACACTTGAGGCAGTGATTGCCGGTCTCGTAAGTCGCAGAGTTGAGCCTTGGAAAGCAGATAGAGGGATTGAGCCGTTCCAATACGCAGGAGAAGACGCAAAGAGGCTGAGAGAAGCGTTTCTTGGTCCCGCCGAACACCACATAAGTAACTTTCTGGCAGCCCAGCCGGAAACTGAAAGCGCTCTTGACTGGGCATTAAGCTATTTGATGAGAGTAAGCCCTCCTGAACAAGCCATTCTTGATAACCTGACGAGAAGGATTGTATTTTTTATGGAGCGGGGCTCTATTGAGTTCGCTGCCAGGCTGCTCAGCCACCTGCCGTGGGAAAAGAGCGCAGAAGGAGTGTATGAGGCGCTTGTAAAGGGGTTTTTCCGCGGAGAATACAACCATATGATTCTTTCCATAGCAGATGCAATCCTTGCAATGGACGAAAAAACGCCAATCCCCAGATATGCTGCGAAAATCCTTATCACATATATAGGGCACGATGTAAACCCGTACGGTTACGACGGCGTTCAGAGTGCAGTGCGGCTTCTTGAAAGGCGCTCAGGCAATGAAGGTAGCACTGAACCAGAGAAGGATGCAAGGCAAATCAGGCGGCTGCTGCAGCCCGTTGTAGCTAAAAGGTCAGGGTTAGCCGCTGTGCATAATCCTGTGCCGATTGTCAGAACATACAGGGAGCTGTGCGGAGAGCTTGACGCGGGCATGCGCAAAGGCGTAGATGCGGCAGTTGGAACGCTCCTTATATTTAATGGGGAGTTCGAAGAAGCGTATGACCTTGCCCTGAGCGCAGTGGACAAACCTGAAGATGTTGATCCTGACATTTTCCGGAATGGCATTCTCGGCTATCGCGAACTCTTAATGCGCAACAGGGAGATGCGCGCCCACGAAAAGCTTGATGCGCTGCGGAAATATGCCGTCAGCCTTTCAACCCTTGAGGAGAGCTTTGGAGGAAGGCTTGACTACGGGCTTGCAGACGAAATAAACACTACAGCAAGAATGGCTGTTGCAAGAAACAGCATCTTCACGCTGCAACACCTCTGCATACTGGCAGAAGTGTGGAAAGACATGAGGGGTACTTTACTCTCCCAGGTAATAGATGATGCGGAATTGAAAAGCGGCCTGGAAGCGACCTTGATTCAGGGATACCGCCTTGTAGATGAAAATGAGCGGTTAAGCATAGGCCTAAAGTATGCCATAAAATCAGAGCTTGGAGCTGCGCAGCGACTATTTGGCTATAGAGTAGTGACGGCGGAGTCCATGAGGGCAGAAGCAGCTGGCGCAGGAAACAGGGGAGCAGGCGAACGCTACGTGGGAAGTCTGGGAAGCCCTGCAGCAGTAGTTCAGGAGACCCCTCAACAGCACGTAACAGTATATGTGGGAAGCAAGAGAATAATAGGAGAAGCAGCACAGGATTATGCACTCGGTGCAATGAGCAAGCTGGAAGGCAGACTTTCAGTAAAGCCGGAACTCGTCAGCAGGGATCTGCTGCTGAAGGGACTTGCGGCTAATGAAGGGTTTGGAGAGCTCCTTCATGGAGTGTCAGTAGCTGCTGCTGATGCCGTCGCAGCTCTGCGCGAATTGCGCGGCGCTGTCAGAGCAGTTGAACTCCCTGGAAGCTATCTTGGAAGTGGCAGTGGCCCTAAGTCCCCGCTGGGTATGCTTAACCTCGCATTAAACTCTCAAGGCGATGACGGGGCTGTCACAATTGCTGACAGTCACGGAAACGCATTTGCCCAATACCAGATAGACGGGCTCGTGAGAATTCTTGGCAGCTCAGGCTCAGGCAGCGGAACGCAAGCTGCAAGCAGCGGCACCAACGGCGCTGCACAGATGGCAGGGCCTGTACACCGCGGAACCGCATACCGCAAATAATAAAAGGTGGAGAGTCTAGTAAGGAATGAGCGTAAATAAAAATATTCCGCCAGTTTTTAACTGGTAGTGAATCTTTGCTGGAACTTCATCGGGAATATTTTTATTCTTAGAAATCCGACCGAGCGACCGAAGGGAGCGAGCAAGCAGTTATGCCTTTGGCATAACTTGTGTCGGATTTCTATTGAATCCGACTTTTGCCATTTTTCCGAAATCACCAATTTTTCCGAAAACTTTATAAATTCCGCTTTTTCTTCAACCGCTATGCAG
>JACPIG010000124.1 GCA_016188205.1 Candidatus Woesearchaeota archaeon | reverse complement strand
GTGTGCCCTCCGAAGCTGCCGTCAACCTTTCCTGCTATTTCCGCTATCACATTCCTCAGGTCGTGGCCGTTTGCATCAGCCGCCACTCTAAGGCTGACTTTCGTGTTTCCGTCATCCATGAGTGCCATTGAGAGTATGAGCGTTCCTTCCTCAAGCCAGTTTGACTTTGCGACTATTGACGCAAGAGTGCCTATCATTGTCTCCCTTATGTTTCGGCCTGCGTTTATTATTATGTAGTTCCTGCCCTTTATAAGGTTCTTTGAGCTTCCTGCGCTGTAGATTTCATCAAACCAGTTAAGGGACTTCATTATTTCCTTCTTATAGTCTGCAAGGTGCTCTATTGCCTTTGCCTTCAGCTTTTTGTCGCCGAGGCAGCATCCTATTCCCAGGGATGCCTTGTCCATCCTTCCGCACGCATTGAGTAAAGTAGAAAATTCCTTCGCATCCCGAAGAGGCGATTCCTTCTCTTCCTCGCAGAGTATGTACACAGGCCCTATTATTGCCTCAGGCTCCTTCTCATTCACTCTCCTGATTAGTATTCCGGCGACAAGCCTGCGAAGCTCCTCTTCTTCCAAATCAACAAGCTTTTTCCACGCGTTTCCTTTTTGCGGGCTTATGCCGAGCTGGTTAAGGAACTGTATTGCGCCGCTCTCGCTTCCAGTAACTCCGGGTATTTTGTGCTCTGTGCTGTATGCGAGCAGCTTGTGCAGGGGCTTTGTCTGGGCTCCGAAGACCTTCAGCCCTGGTATGACTTTCATTTTTCCGGCTTTTACGGCATCAGCAAGTATTTCCGAGTTTACCCTTTGAAAGCCGCTGCTTTCCTGAACGTCGCCTATCGCGCCTATTATTGCGATGTGCGCCATGTCAGTGTTTCTTTCGTCAAGCGCCTTTGCAAACAGATAAGCAACCCCTGCTCCTGAAACCTCTTTTGAGCCGTCTATCCCGAACAAATGCGGGTTAACGTGCACGATGTTCGGCAATTCCTCAATGGAATCCGGCTTGTGGTGGTCAAAGATGTAAACATTCTTGTCTTTAAGGTTCTCCTTCAGAACGCTGAACTGGCCTGAGCCAAGGTCTGTGAATGCAAAATAGTTGTAGTTCTCCTTCGCAAGGCTTGCTGCTGCGGCATGGTCAAGCTTTTGCATTATTGAAACAGCATACTTCCTGTTCGCCCTCGTCACCGCCTTTGCAAGGACTGAGCAGGAGCTTATCCCGTCTGCGTCAAGGTGAGACACTATCCTTATCACTTCATCAGGAGGTATTGCCCTGAACCTGTCTGCAACCTTTCTTACATGTGCATAGAACCGCGAGTAGTTTTCCAATTTGTGATCAGTCCTTTCAAACAGCAGCCCTGTATTTAAAATTTGTTATGGCAAAAATTCTTACTCTTCTTACTCTATAAGAAGCCTTATCTTTTCAGGGTCATAGTTCCAGTTCCTGTCTATTTTGCCTGAGCGCTTGTAGTACTTGACAAGCCTTCTTATCTTTGACTCTGTAAGCTGGAAGCCGAGTTTCGCAGTCATGTCCTTGTGGTTGGATTCCATGTGCTTCTTTACTGCTATGTTATTCTTTATAATGGCCATCAGGTCTTCCGGCAGCTTTGGCAGCAGCTTTTTCTCCTGCATTATTGCGGTTATGCTCTTGTCTGAAACATTCTTGACGCTTGGTATGCCGTATGTGTCGCGGAGATGCATGCCTATCTGGCTGGGTGTTTTGCCTTCCTTGGCAAGCTTTACAATAAGAAGCTCGGTTTCCTTGTCAGTGTACCTGACCCAGACTGGCTTTGCCTTTGCCAGCGGCTTTTTTGAGCCTGCCTTCCCCTTCTTTCTGGAATGCATCCTTGCCATTCTGATAGAAAGGTTTTTAGGTTCGTTTATAAACTTTGCTTAAAATGGTTCAGGCTGTTGGCAGTAAGCAGATGGCAGAGCTTGATAGGCTTGCAGTAAGCTCAGGCACAACCATACCAATGATGATGGAGAATGCCGGGCTTGCTGTTGCAAGGATTGCAGAAAGGATGTCTGAAAGCAAAAGCGTTGTTGTACTTGCCGGTAAGGGCAACAACGGCGGTGACGGCTTGTGCGCGGCACGCCACCTTATTAACTGGGGGTTCAAGACGAAGGTTTTTTTGGCTTCAGCAAAGAGCGGGCTTAATGAGAACTCTATGAAGCAGCTTGAGGCGCTGGAAGGAATGGGTGCTGATGTGTCTTTTGTAAGCAAGCCTGATTTTGGCAGTTGCGGCCTTATAATTGACGCGCTTCTGGGCTACAGCATAAAAGGCAATCCAAGGGGTGTTTTCGCAGATATGATTCACAATGCCAACAGCAGCGGCAGGAAGATACTCGCAGTTGACCTGCCTTCAGGCCTTAACCCTGACACCGGAAAGCCATACAATCCCTGCATCAGGGCATATGCCACAGTCACGCTTTGCCTTCCGAAGAAGGGCTTGCTGGAAAAAGCAGCAAAGCCGTATGTCGGAAAGCTGTTTGTTGCTTACATAGGCGTTCCTTATTCTGCTTACAGGAAGATGAAGCTTAAGAACCCTTTCAAGAGAACTAACTTGCCTCGCCCCTGACCTGCCCGTACACAGTATGGGTAAGCCCGGACTCGTGGCTAAAGTAGGTTATGCCAACATCAGCGCTGAATCTGCCAGCGCCTATGGCTGAGCAGCTAATCCTTACCACTCCCTGCTGGTCGTTCTCAAAAGTAAGCCCTCCGCTTGGCAGGGCAGCAGGAGTGCAGCCAACGCCAGTGCATGCCTGCATGCTCGGGCTTCCACAGTTGTCATCAGCTCCAGGGTCGTCAGCAACGCCTGTAATGTTTAGCCTGAAACCCTGGTTGTTCTTCAGGGCAAAATCAATCCTGTTGTTGGCATCACTTATAACTGCCTTGTCTACGCATGTGAATCCTGCTGGGAAAGTGCATGTTTCCGGAAGAAACCTTGTCGGGCTCAGGACGCCGAAGTAGGCAAGGGCGGCAATAGCTGCAAGAACAACGAGAATGGCCCAGCCATAGGTCATCAAAAATTCCATAGCAGCCTGGGCCTTTCTCATACTAGCACCTCTTTTGCATTATTGTATATTTTATCTTATTTGGCTTTTGTGGCAAGCTGGTATTTAAATATTTCTGTTTTTGCTGCTTACGTCCCTTCCTGCCATTCGGAAAGGTATTTCTTCTGTTCCTCTGTCAGGGTATCGATGAATATGCCAAGAGCTTCCAATTGCAGCGCGGCTATCTCGTCATCAAGCTGTTCAGGAAGAGTTATGACACCTGCTTTCAGCCTGCCCCTGTTTTTCACAAGGAACTCAACAGCAAGCGACTGGCCGCAGAAAGAGGTGCTCATGACAGCGCTTGGATGCCCCTCAGCTGCAACAAGATTGATGAGCCTGCCTTCACCGCCAACATACAGCTTCCTGCCGCTTTTTAATGTGTACTCGTCAAGGTAAGGCCTTATCCTCCTGACTTTTGTTGCTATTGCATTAAGCCCCTTAATGTCTATCTCCGCGTCAAAATGTCCTGAGTTGAAAAGCATTGCTCCATCCTTCATTCTTTCCATGTGTGCAGGCCTGATAACGCTTTTGTCGCCAGTGACTGTTATGAATATGTCACCTTCCCTTGAAGCGTCTTCAATCGGCATAACCCTGTAGCCGTCATACTTTGCCTGCAAAGCCCTGAACGCGTTTACTTCAGTAACTATCACATCAGCCCCAAGCCCTTTTGCCCGCATCGCAACACCCTTCCCGCAGTCCCCATAGCCGCACACAACCACTGTTTTGCCTGCGAACAGGATGTTTGTTGCCCTTAGTATGCCGTCAATTGTTGATTGCCCGGTGCCGTAGAAGTTGTCAAAAAGATGCTTGGTCTTGTTGTCATTCACCGCGATTATCGGATATTTCAAAGCGCCATCCTTTTCCATTGCGCGCAGCCTTATGATTCCTGTAGTGGTTTCCTCGCAGCCTCCAATAAGGTCCTTGATAAGCTGCGGATAATTCCTGTGTATCTCGCTCACAAGGTCGCAGCCGTCATCAATCGTTATGTGCGGCTTTGTTTCTATAACTTTCCTGAGAAACTTGTAGTAGTCCTCCTTGGACTCGCCCTTGTAAGCCCAGACTGAAACTCCCTCTTTTGAAAGCGCAGCAACAACATCATCCTGCGTGCTCAAAGGGTTGCATGCGCACAGCGCAACTTCCGCTCCGCCAGCAGCAAGTGTTCTTACAAGAACAGCTGTTTCCTTTGAAGGGTGCAAAGCCATGCCTATCCTCAGCCCCTTAAGCGGCTTCTCCCTTTCAAATCTGGCTTTTACCTTCATGAGGGCAGCCATCTGGCTCTCTGCATACTCTATGTTCAGAAAGCCCTGCCCTGCCAGGCTTAAGTCCTTCACCGCATAGTTTTCGCCTTCGTCCATACCATTACAAGGCATTCTGCAGCTTTTTATAAAGGTTTTCAGTGCCTTTCAACAAGCTTTTTAAAAAGGCAAAGGTTGCAGTTATTCATGGAAGTAGGCGTAAAGTTCTTCAGCCACAACAAAATCGCAAAAAAGGATTTTGAGTTTGCGGACTTTGTTGAAGTGCTGCCAGTGCCTGGAAACCCTGTTGGGGTTTTCGGAAGCATGAAGTTCAAATACAGGATACACTGTGCCCATGACGCATTTGGCTTCAACCCTTCAGACATAAAGAACTCTGCCAAAAATGAGGCAATAATAAAGGAAGCAATAGCCGCAGCAGACGAACTTAAGGCAGACACCATTGTTGTGCATGCGGGGTTCAACACGCCCAAACTGAAACTCAAAAATCCCAAAAAGGCAGCCATGGAATTCCTTCAGGAGCACTTTGACAAAAGAATATGCATGGAAAACCTTCTCCCGGTTGACAAGGACATGGTCTGGGTTGCATACAGCCCTGAGGAAATCGCAGAGTTCAAGGATTTGGGCTTTGGCTTCTGCCTTGACTTCGGGCATGCTGTTGCCACAGCAACGCATTTCAAAAAGGACTACAAGGAATATGTTGAGGAGTTTGCAGCTTTGAAGCCGGACTACTTCCACCTGTCAGGCACTCTGAAGGGCAGGGACAGGCATGCAAGCATATTTGACTCTGATGCGGACATTAATTTCTTCAGGGAAATAATAAGGAAGGCAGGAAAGCCCGTATGCCTTGAGACGCCGCTTGATGCTGAAAGAAGAAGGAAAGAGGTTGAGTTTTTGAAAGAGTAATTGAAAAAGTAATTCAGAGGTTTGCAGCCATTCTTTCTATTATTATGCCTTCATGCACAGTGCGTGTGATGAATTCTGCCCTGAAAAGAACCTCGCCAGCTTGGGAGCACTGAAGCCTTATTGCATATCCTTTTCCGCCACTGCGCCCATCAATGCCAAGAAAGTAGTCAACCTGGCCCGCATTAACCTGCCTGATGCCGTTGGGAACTGAAAACCTTAGCGAGAGATAAACAGGAACAATTCCTCGGGCAAGAAGCGAGGCAATATCCTTTTCTGAATCTGTCCGGGGCTCTCCGAGCCTGGAGAACAATGCGCCGGAAGAAAGTGACAGGGCGTAAAGAAAGCCGGCAGCTTCAGCAGAAACAGCTCCTGTAGCAGCAGAAAATTGCCTTGTTTCTTCTGCGGTAAGATGTGTTTTCATCGAAGAACCCCGCACATCAATATCATACGGGGTGCTTGAAATCCTTACAGAGCGCATCTGAGAAGGCTCTCCAGAAACTCCTGTTTTATAGGAGTTAACAACAGTTTCCAATCCATCCCGGCCTTCCCGGACGACATCAAATCCGAGCTGTTCTCCGGATGAATGAACCTGTCCGAATTGCGCGTCAATTGACCTTATGCCGGACAATGAAATCCTGTCGCTTCCATACTGGGCAACTGCAAGCGACAGGGAGTAAGCCAATGTCATCATTCCCGGAACAATGGCGCGCTTGCCATGCTCTGCCATGAATTCCGGATTATGAAGCCTGTTTGAATCGCGAGTCGCCCTGCAGAAAGCAACTATCTGACTGCCACTAAAAACAACACAATCTGCCATTTTAAACCTTCATTGTAAGCATGAATCCATGTATGCACTGAATATTCTTGGGTCTAATGTTTCCCGCCCCCACGATGTTCTTGCTGCCAGCGAAATATTGGCATGATACTGCATACGGTCCATCTGCGGTGGTTGTTGTTCTCTTTCGTTAATAAGTACAAGGCCTGCAAGCGTTGCAAGCATCTTGTTGTCGGAATTTCCAGCATAGATTAACACAACTTCAGGACCATCGTATATGATGGCAAGCTGATAAGCGGCAAGCATAATCGCAAGTATATCACCTTCTGACAGCGGCATTAGCCTGCTTTTGGGGTTTGAATCTGGGAACAGCACATTTACAGACGGAGATGCTAAGCCAATATATCTTTCAAGAGAACTTGAGGTAATGTACTGTGCGAGGCCCCTCAGGTGGTTTGGAAGTAACTGTGCGGCCGTGCGCTTTATCTGGCGTTCTAACTCATATTCGCTTGCACGCTGGTTGTAGGGGTTAAGGGGATCAGTGCAGAGTGTTTCCCTGATGTCAAGGATTTGTTCAACTGCGGTATCAATAAAACCTCCAAGCATAGAATTATTCATTTTTAAACCCACATCTTTATACTTTTTCTACACACATTCAAATCTTCGGCATAACAAACTTTATGTTTTCCGGTCCATTCCCTTCTTCCACAACCTCGCTTATTCCGAGCTTCCTGAGGTATTCCGCCGCCTGTTTTACGAGGTGCTCAGGGGCAGATGCGCCTGAACTGAGCCCTGCTTTTTCCACACCGTTAAGCCATTCCCGTTTTATTTCTGTCACGTCATTTATCAGGTAAGCTTTAACCCCTTTCTCCCTTGCGACATCAACGAGCCTGTTTGAGTTTGAGCTTTGCTTAGAGCCTATAACGAGCAATATGTCAATCTTTCCTGATATTTGCTTCACTGCGTTTTGCCTGTTCTGTGTTGCATAGCATATGTCCTCTTTTGGAGGGAAGATTATTTTCGGGAACCTTTTTTTCAGCGCATCTGTGACTTTCCTTGTGTCGTCCATGCTTAGTGTTGTCTGCGTGAGGCACACCATCTTACTCTCATCAGGGACAGTCAGAGTTTGGATGTCTTCCTCTGTTTCTATTACCTGTGTTGCTTCCGGCGCTTCTCCTGCTGTTCCTTCAATCTCTACATGGTCTTTGTGCCCTACTAGTATTATGCTGCAGCCTTCTTTTGCGTATCTTCTTGCTTCCATATGCACCTTGGTCACAAGCGGGCATGTTGCGTCTATCACTTTCAGCTTTCTTGCTTCTGCTTCCTCTCTTGCCTTGGGCGGCACTCCGTGCGCGCTGAATATGAGCCTGCTGCCTTCAGGCACTTCTTCCAGCGACTCTACGAATACAGCCCCTTTTTCCTCAAGAGCCTTTACGACGTGAGTGTTGTGGACTATCTGGTGCTTTACATAAACAGGCTTTCCATAAGCCTCAATTGCCTTCTCTACAGCCCATATTGCCCTTTCAACCCCTGCACAGAAGCCTCTTGGGCTTGCCATTATTATCTGTTTTGCCATCTTCAGAATTCCCTCATGCTTCCGAATTCCCTGTATCTTCCTTCTATGTCTGGCGCGGTTATCTGCTTAAGCCTGTCAAGGCTGAAGTCCTCTGCGTTGAAGCTCGCTACAGAGCTTCCGTAGATTATGGCTTTCCTTATGCTGCGCTCTGACGCATCCTTTGTCTTTGCAATGTAGCCGATAAAAGCCCCTGCGAAGCTGTCGCCAGAGCCGGTAGGGTCCCTGACATTTTCAAGAGGGTAGCCAGGAGCGTTAAAATGCGTGCTGCCAGAAAACATCAATGCGCCGTGCTCGCCCTTCTTGATTATGACGTATTTTGGCCCGAGTTTCAGCGCCTCGTTTGCAGCCCTGACAAGGTTTGGCGTGCTGAACAGCTGCCTCGCCTCGCTGTCATTCAGAAGCAGCACATCAGCCTTTTTTACCACTTCCATAAGCTTTTCCCTTTTGTTCTGAATCCAGTAATTCATCGTATCCATAACAGTGAGCTTCGGCTTTTTTATCTGGTTCAGGACGTTCAACTGCAGTTCAGGGTCTATGTTCGCAAGGAAAACGTATTCTGCCTCTCTGTAATCTTCCGGCAGCTGCGGCCTGAAGCTGGCAAAGCTGCCAAGCTCTGTTTTAATTGTCTTTGCCTCGTTCATGTCGTACTCGTAATAGCCCTCCCACCTGAATGTTAAGCCCTCAACACAGACACCTTTAAGGTCAATGCCCCTGCTCTTAAGGAGCTGCAGGTGCTGCTGCGGGAAATCGCTGCCAACAACAGCAACTATTCCGGGCTTTGCAAAAAATGAGGCAGCAAAGCTTGCAAAAGTGGCTGCTCCCCCAAGAGCATCATCAACCTTCCCAAAAGGCGTCTTTACAGTGTCCAGGGCAACAGAGCCGACTATGACTACATCAACCATTTTACACCGGTTTTCGAGCCAAGTCTTTAAGCTTTTTGTCAATTTTTGGCCTGATAAGCCTATAAAGAGCCAGTATTTCCTGCGTTTCCTCTGGCGTAGTCTGCGCGCCATAATACTTGGAGTTGTTTCTTTTTTGCCTTGCCATGTTGAGCTTGTTTATTTCATCATAATTAAACTCTGTGAACTTCCTGAGATACGCTATGCTGGCAATGTGCGAATAGGACTTATACCCCTCCAGGGAAAGTATGCTGTCAAGCAATTCCCTCAGGGCGTCATAGACCTGCTCATGGATTATTGTTGCGGATTCATTGTTTATTGGCTGCCTGGAAATAAACCTCATCCGCCTGTCAGCTGATTCTGTCAGGGACTTGGCAAGTGCAGGGTCTCCAGATGCCTTTCTCACTTCTCCCTTTTCCACATAATATTCAAAGCTGTTCATGGCAGGCTCAGATAGCCCTCCAAAACTATTCCGTTCGCCAGGCTTGTAAGCATGTTTTTATCAACTTTCCCTGTTTCCATCTCAAAAACCTGTATCTTCCGTTTAAGAGCGTTCTCGTATTTTCCAAGCCCCAGCTTAATCCTCCTTTTTGTTATTACGGCAAGGTCTATGTCACTTTTTGAGGTATCTTCGCCCTTTCCGTAGCTGCCGAACAGTATTATTGCTTCGGGTGCATTGTAAGCGCTGTAAAGGCGGCTTATCAGGCCCGATTCGTAAAGCTTCATTACGTTGTCAAGCCTTTTGTATACGTGGAAAAGGCTGCTTTCCATGTTGGCTTTAACATGAATGATGTTTCCCACTTTCTTTTGAACAAGAAGCCCTGACTTTACCAAGGTTTTCACTTCGTTGGTTATGGTGTTTGGGTGCAGCCCAAGGCGCCTAGACATTTCTCTTATGTGAAAGCCTCCTTCAGGCTCATTAAAGAAGAGCTCCAAGACACTTTTCTTTTCTGTTCGTCTCATTTTGTAGACAATTGTCTATTTTTTTAGACGATTGTATAATTATCTATATAAATCTTTTGTTTTGGGCAACATTGAGAACCTCATTTGTCATTTGGATGTTCCGGCCAGATGCGGTTCATATTATACCGAAAATATTTTATATGGCTTTAAAATCAATAAGATTTGATGCAGAACTTGTATAAAGGCAAAATATACCTCATCTTTGCGGCGTTTTTACTAAGCACATACATTGCCGCTGCAAGTTCTGTTTCAGACACTTTTTATGAGACTGATGAAAAAACCTTTACCATTGACGGAAATAATTATACTGTCAGGCTTGAAGTCGCGATCAATGCCGGCTCACTGTTTACCCATAACAACGAGAAGACAGGAGTTATTCCGGAAGGGGGGAAATATACATTTTCAGACGGTCTGCAAGTGACTATGGACAAACAAATACCCCTACAGTGGGGATATAAAAGTCAGGTTACTCTGATAAAACTTAACATGTGCGGAGACGGCATCTGCAGTTCAACTGAAAACTGCAATTCAGACAAATGCTGCAATGGCGAAACAAAGGACCTGAATTCTGATGCCGGTAACTGTGGTGCATGTGGCATCCGGTGCGCAAACGGCAGAAACTGTGTTAATGGTGTGTGTATCAGCCCACCACCCGCCTTTTACTGTGGTGATGGAGTCTGCGACACCAATGAGAACAGTGCTTCATGCCAGGCAGACTGCCCGGAGCCAGCACATGTTTGCGGGGATGATGTGTGCTATGATGATGAGAAGGACTGTTGCCGGGACTGCGGATGCGACTTGGGGCATAACTGCGTGAGCAACAAATGCGTGCCTGTTGACGAATGCCTTTCAGACGAAGGCTGCAAGGATAACAACCCGTGCACAATTGACAAGTGCTTAGGAATGCCTAAAAAATGTGTAAATACCATCAATGCTTCATGTGAGGAAATCGGATTAAGAGAAAAGCAGGCGACTGTTCAGCTCGCAAAAAACGTTTCAGTGCCAGCATCAGGCAAAGCCAATGCTTCAGCCGGTGCCGTTTCCAGTGAACGACAAGCCGCAGAACGCACTTTGCCTGCAAAAACCATTGCTTCCAAGAAGCCAATCTTCACAAAAGTTATTGATTGGTTTAAGGGGCTATTCAAATAGCATTGATTTTGGAACATTATTAATGCACTTTGCTGTAATATTATCCGGCAACCCTTCCAAACTCCTCAAGATACCTTGCAGCAACTTCCTCGCTATGAATTACCAGCAGGTTCTCGTCATTCTTCTCGTCAGCGCTGTAAGTGGGGTTGAAGCTGCCTGTAATTACTGTCTTTCCGTCTATAATAAACACCTTGTGGTGCATCACGCCTTTTTTGTCGTCTATCTTTATGTTTAGTCCCTGGGCTTTCAGGAGTTCATATACTTCTTTGTCGCTGCTGCTGTCAATCACGCCCCTAACATCAACGCCTGATTTATCTGAGCTATCTGAGATGCTTCTGAGTATAAGCGAGTTTGCAATGCCTCTGTGGGTGAAGCTGTAAGCCATGAAGTAAACGCTGCTGCCTGCAGACTCTATCTCAGCCTGCACCTTGTCAGCGCAGCCGTCTTCAGGACAGAAGTAGCTCTCTATCAATGTGCTGTTAAGCTTGAATTTCTTGCTTTCTGTTTTTTCGCCTTTGCCGTAAACGCAGTTCCACAGCTCATTGAACTCGCCCTCATAATTCGCAGCAAGATGTTTTGACCTTATTACTATTATATTGTTCCTGTCTTTCCCGCTGCTGCTCGGATTGAATGAGCCTGTAAGAACTGTGCTGCCATTGAATATGCAGAACTTGTTGTGCATCAGGCCAGAGCCGTTGCTTTTCCTGATAAACTGCTGTTCCCCCTTGTAGCTGCTGCTTGTAACCACCCTGGCTTCCCTGCCCATTGCGGCATCAGTGAGCCTGTCATTAAAATTGTACAGAGCGCAGTCAACCCGGCTGCTGCTGTTTATCATTGAAGCAAGCTCATCAAGGCAGTCTGTTTCTGAGCAGAAAAGGATTTTGTATTCAAATGCAGCCTCATCCGGAAGCTCAGCTGCCTGCATGCCTGTTATGCCGCTTTTTGAGGGCAGAAGAAGCAGCGATGCCGCAATAATGGTTATAAGAAGCGTGGCTATTGCCATTATGGCTGTCAGTTTTCTCATCTGCCAAGTCCCTGCCTGAAGAACTTCTCATATGACTCGTTGATTTTCAGCCATGCAAAATAAGCCAGCATGAAAACAACAACAGCTATCGCGCTATTCCTCAGAATCACCCGTGCGCCTGCCTCAAAGAAGGCGAGAGATATGATAACTGCCAGCAGCACAGCCGCGAACGAAAGGGCTGTAGCGGTCTTCATTCTCACCTTGTAATTATTCATGCGCTTTTCCTGCAGAGCAGGATATATAAGGTTTGCTGCTGCCGGCCGCGCCTATGCGGGCAAAGTCAAGTTATCACAAGTCACTGGGTTGCCCCCTTCGGGGTGCAAGTTAAGCCTTTGGCTTAACTGCACAGTTAGAGCTTTGCTCTAACTTGTGCTGAGAGCTTTTGCCACAGCAAAAGCGTCCAGCCATTGTTGTTGCTTGCACCATAAGAAAAGTTTGGAACTTAATTTGACTTCACCGCCTATGCGAAAGATTTAAATACACCGAAGTATACTTAGGTGGTATGACTCAAACGACTATAAAGGTAAAGGGCGAAACCAAGAAGCTGCTTGACCTTGTCAAGAGGTATGATAATCAGAGCTATGACGAGCTCATACGCGGCATGATTGAGGAGAAGCTTGAGGAGCACCTTGAGCTTAGAAAGGAGCTTAAGGCACAGATACTTAAGGCGGCCGAGGACATAAGGCTCAGGCGCGTCAGGACATTATCTTTTGACGAGTTATACGAGAACCTTTATGGCACCAAATATTGAGTTTCACCCAGATGTAGCCAACGACTTGAGGGAACTGAAGATAAATCCTGTGCAGCTGTCACAGATAAGAAGCACGGTAATTGCAGAGAGCAAAGATTTGGACTCCTATACAAGCAGGATAAGGGGATTGCCCCAGCAGTTCAGAAAACTCAAATTCAATGGACTGAGGATTGTTCTCTGGTCGAGCAAAAGCACAGTGAATGTTCTGAGAATTTTTCACAGAAGGCAGGGCTACTCCAAGGAGAGCCTTGAACGCCTGATAAGGCTTGTAAGGGAGTATACTGGTTAAGCTACAAGCTGTGCGAAAAATTTATATATGACCACTACTATATAGTGCAAACATATAAAAACTATCGGGAAGGGGTTAATTACAAAGGTTTTATGATCACCTCTTTTTCCCCGGGAAGGTTCCGCAAGGGGCCTTCCCGGGGTTTAAGCTTCTGAACAGGTTCCTCAAATGTTTGATGCCCAGAGAGCAAAGGACGCCCTTGATAGCGGTGATTTCTTGCTTGTTGTCAAGGAAGCAACTGCCGCTTATGGTGACGGTAATGTGCCTGAAGAGCACAGGGCTTTGCTTGACGAGGCTTACCATTCAGGTGAAAGGTATTCCATCACTGCAGCCAAAAGCGCGGTTTTGGAAGGGCACGGAAGACAGGCAGGATTTCTTGCCGAGCTGGCAGCAACTTACTACGACCTTCGCATCAGAAGTATAGGAATTAGCGGGGCTCTGGAAAGGCTGGTTTCTGTGGAAGCTGAAGCGCAGGGTGAAGGTGTTGCAGTGCCTGGCGAAGTGGCGGGGCTGAAAGCAGCTTTGTCTCAAACCGTTCCTTTCTCGCTTTAGCTTATTTGCCTTCTCACAGCAGCCTTCTTCACTATGCGCCTTTTCCTCTTAATAACATGTGTTCTGGCAGAAAGCCTTCTCACGGCAAAAACAGCTGAGAGCACAATAAGCGTGAAAGCAGCTCCTGCAATTGCGCCCAAAGCGAATGATGCATAATTGCCAGAGGGAAGCCATGTGCTTTTAACAGCCTGCTCAGGCTTTGCTGATTTCCTGAAATACATGTCCATGTTGCTGAGCTCAATCGCATACTCTGAATAAAGAAGCGCAGAATAAGGGTCAGAATCATTCAGTGACTTTGCATACTCATAGTAGCTGTAGCCCACTATCGGGAAAACGCCCTTGGATGCCTGCCTTGAAATGACCCGCCCGGCAGCAAGCAGCTTCCTTGCAACAAGCGCGTCAACACCTTCAGCCTCAACGCCCAAACTGCCAAGAAGCACGTCAGACGCTGCCTTTGCCTTTGCCGCCTTTGAAAGGCACAGCTCGTAATTGCCAT
>JACPIG010000123.1 GCA_016188205.1 Candidatus Woesearchaeota archaeon | reverse complement strand
AAGTTCAGCCTCAAAAGCAACTCCTACCGGACCATCCATGTGCATCACCAAAACCATTTAACTATTCGGCATTACGACAACACGGGACTCAAGCCCTGATCTTTGTTCCATTTGTCCCCTTAGCATCTGTAGCGTCTCAAAAGTGCCTTGATATTCTGCATTGGACGCTGCGCCGTCAAAAAATGCTGCGGCCGTATAAAGTCCATTACTGCGAGATTCTGCATAATACTGGTCAAATAATCCTTTCACACCCCCCCAGTTCAAGGCATAAGCATCCTGTCCAAGTCTAACTTTAAGCTCTGCCAATCTTTGGCGAACAAACCGCCAACTATTATATCTCTCTTCAGCTGCATCAATTGCGCTTTGCGCCTTTTGTGAAACCTCCGGGACAGGTCTGCCCTGATAGACAGCAAACCACTTCTCTAAGGCATCTGGAGGCTCACGAGGCAGCAGGTTAGCAATTTGCCTAGCGTGCTCCATAGCTCCATACGCATTTACTATTGCCTTTGCCAAGTAATCCGTGGGAGACCCTTTGGGTAATTTACCAACGCCCATATGAACGCCCTCACTGCACCGCTTTCAGCTTCTCCAGCCTTATGTCTGCCTCAATTTCCATGAGGTCATAGTTAAGAGAGCGCTTCTCACCGGGCTCAAGAGGAGTCCTGCTGAGCAATGACTGCGCAGCAAGAAACTTCTCCACAGCGAGATGCGAGTTGCCCTGTGCGATGCTTTCCTTCGCTTCCCTTATCATTGCCTCTACTCTCTCCCTGCTGAACTGGACAGATGAAGCAGGCGGAGAATCCAAAGCTGCTGATTGCAGCTGCTGAGTTTGTTGAGTTGATTGCTGCTGATAGGCTGATTGAGCCTGCTGAGCCTTAAGCATGACAGGCGCCTCACTGTTTCCATTTATCCTTTTTGAAATGAACTTTTCAAACTTCTCCTTTTCAAGAGCGCCCCTCTCCTTCAGAAGCTCATACTTTTTCCTTATCAGCTCAACCCTCGCATGGTTAAGCTTCAGCTCATCCTCGTTAAGCTCCCTTTCCTTCCTGAGCAGTTCCGCTTCCCTTTTTCCAAGAGCAGGTGTAGCGGAATCCGCAGAGCGCACAATCCTTTTGTTTTTTGAACTCTTCTTCAAAACCGCACTATGCATGGCGGCAGGACTAACAACAGGCTTAACAGACCCGACAGGCTTAACAGGCTTAACTGCCTTAACAGAGCCAGCAACCCCAATATCCCTGACAGCCTTCTCAGGCAGTGAAATAATCGTCTTGTTCTTTATTCCTGCAGCTTTTTCCCTGACAACCTTAAGCTGCCTTATGTGCTGAACAAATGCGCTATCCTTTCTGCGCGCAAGCTGAGGAGGGCTTGCCTTAGCAACAGCGGCAACAGAAGCTACAGAAGGCTTTGCAACTGCGGGCTTTTCAGCCGGCTCCTCGAGAATCGTCTTTACAGGCTCCTCAATCCTGAGCTGACCCTTAAGACGCTTCCTGATGGCTTCCTCAAGCCCCTTTTTGTTCGCGGCTTTCCTCACAGCATATGCAAGCTCCCCGTCCTTTATTATGTCCCTTATCCAGTCAGCAAAGTCGTTCCTGAACTGGTTTGCGTGATAAGCATAGACCTCATCAGACATTGTGCTGACCGCATCTGCAAGCCCAACTGCGCTCCTTACAACCCTGCCGTCGCTAAGCCAGAAGCTCACTTCCTGCGGCACGTCCCTTGCCAGGGCATCATTCCCTGCCAGTGCAGCCTTGGCAGAATTGGCAGAGCCGTTGCCAGAATCAGCAGAGCTGCGCTTGGCGCGCTTAAGCTTGCCGCGCTTCAAAGCAGTGGCTAAATTCCCCCCAGCCCTCCGTTTACCCCTCATAGGGCATTTATTTCCTCAGCAGCTTTATATATTTTGCGATGAGCCTACCGGAAATAAGCAGGGACTATCCGGAGGGGTTGCAGAAAAACAGGGATTTTTCGGAAGGCTTACAAAAGTTTCGTCAAGTTTAGGCATCTATCCGGAAATTTTCCGGATTTTATTCAGAAAGGTTTATTAAGGCGCATGCCTATTTATATGCTCATGTTTGAATACGAAAAGTTTGTTGAGAGGCATGCAAAGCTTATAGAAAACTTTTTGGGCAGTGCAATAATCTTACTTATGATACTTATAGCGCTAAGGCTGCTGAAAGTGATTTAGATGCTGATAAGGGCGACAGTCACACTGGCAAGCATATCGGTAATATCTGTGCTTGTTTTCAATACCATTACTCAGTTCTTTGGCATTTATGGCATGCTGCAAAAAGGCGATTTTGTCCTCCTGAATCTGATTCTTTTTCTAAGCATAATGCTCGCCCTGTACTATGCCGCAATGAAAACGTATCTCCGCATCCAGATAGGCTGATGCCAAGAAAAACCTTTTTATACTAAGCCTTTTGCCGCAATTGCATGAACGAAGCTCACTGCTTATCCTGCAAGAAAAGGGCGACAAACATAAAAGGCACTGCCAGGTTCATGTGCCCTGCATGCAGCAAATACCCGATAGTAAGGTGCACGTCATGCAGGGAGAATGCTGTAAAGTACCGCTGCCCGGAATGCGGCTTCACAGGGCCAAACTAGAAAATGGCACAGGTAATAATCACTCTGAGGATAATGCCTGATTCTACTGACACTGACCTCGCGGCTGTGGAGAAAAAGGCGGCTGCTGAAATAGAAAGGCTTGGCAGCAGGGTGGGGAAGAAAGAAATCACGCCCATTGCCTTCGGGCTCAACGCACTCGTT
>JACPIG010000126.1 GCA_016188205.1 Candidatus Woesearchaeota archaeon | reverse complement strand
CCATACAAATCAAGAAAACCCTTATATAATTTATATAAATTTTATATTTATAGCTTTCAAAAGCGAAAAGCTTAAATATTTGTAGCTTCAGGAATGTGGTATTGGTCCTTTTAGTTTGGGGTGTGCCTGAAAGGGCATGGCAAGCAGTTGGGGGTAAAAGGGAACATGAGAAAGGCAATCAAGAGAGTAAAGTCAAGTGTATCGCTCAAGCTAAAGGCAGCTCTGCCGGAAAGGCCCTTGCCAAAGGCAATGCATGAGTCCCTGATAGAAGTTGCTGGCGAGGATGTTGTGCCTGTTGTCCAATACCTGAAGGACAAGAGGAACATTTCTGAGTTCAAGATAGCTGAGGATATAAGCTCTGAAGTTAACCACGTCAGGAGCCTTCTTTACAGGCTGCATAGCCAGAACCTTGTCACTTATTACAGGAAGAAGGACAGGCAGAAGGGCTGGTACATAAGCTACTGGACCTTTAACCCGAATGGCCTGAAGCATGCTGCGCTTATGCTGAGAAGGCAGAAGATTGAGCAGCTCAGGGAGCGCCTTGGAAGAGAGGAAGAAAACCGTGACCTGTTCTACATATGCCAGAACATGTGCACAAGGATGGACTTTGACAACGCAACAGATGTCGCCTTCAAGTGCCCTGAGTGCGGAAGGACTCTTACAAACCAGGAGAACAGCAAGACCATAGCCCTTCTAAGGACAAAGATTGCCGAGATGGAAAGGGCAACTGCCAGTGCTTAGGATTTGATTCTTTGATAGGTTTGAATAACACACTGTGTTTGTTCAATGCCGGCACAAACAATAAGCATTCGCCACGCTCTCATTTAGTGCGCTCTCATTTCAGGCGCCGGGAAAAGCATAAAAAAGTGTTATTTAAAAGGGGTGAAAAAAAGAAAAACTTTATATATTGGCCGTTTTTACTTGCACGCATGGCTGCCGGAAATATGACAGGCGAGGAAAGACTGGCAAGGATTTCTGAACTCGGAGCTAAATTCCCAAACACTTATCAAAAGTTCCAAGATCTAATGCTTGCTGAAGGGATTAGCGGCATAGGCAACGACCAGTATCGTCACAACAGGGGAGAGCGTGCTGCTTATAACTGGCTATTAGACACGTTTCCTCACGCTCTTCTGGAAGATTCCGCGTATAGGCTTGCTTGCGGCGTGGCAACTGCTAAAAATATCGCCAATATTGCTAAAGATCCGGCGATCGTATATATAGAACAGAATTTTCCCGAACGAGACGCCCCCACTATTTTCGTGCACAAGGAAGTTACTCAGGACCGGGTTTTAGAGCAAATAGTAGGCTACCTAAATATGTTTTTGAGCCATAATGAGTTGGAAAGGCAACACGTGATAAATTTTGAAAAAAACGCTGCCCATTATCTACAAGAATTGAACCGTGGCAGAACCATACGGGAACTGCCAGCAGACAGCATTTATAGCATGCTCCTTGATCGCCCGGTTTCAGTAAGAGAAGGAAAGGCGGTAGATGTCAGAGTAAGAAGCTATGACGGGGTTATGGCCGGGTTGAGTCATCATACCGGACACACAGTAAGAGACCCCGACGCCACAGGGTCATGGGGACAGATTGTAAAGCTTGTTGAAAACTCGCGCTGATTAATGAAAATGCAAGAATAAAAGGCGCATAAAAATGAAAAAGCTTTCTGCAGACGATATTATGGAAAGGGCTTTTGGCGTATGGGCTGATTTCAAAGGGGACTCTGTGGATTACGTCAGGAAGATGAGGGCTGAATCTGAAAAAAGGCTGAAAAGGATGGAGCTATGATTCTTGTTACCATACTGAAGCCATATTGAGCTTCAAAAACATTTTTAACCATAAGCATTCCTTAACCTTGTATGCTGACCGAAAGGCATGTCCTGATTAACGGCAAAAAGGCTTATTACCTGGCAGGCGGCAAAGGCAGCCCTTTGCTTTTCCTTCATGGGTGGCTTCTTCCGTCTGCAGCCGCTTACAGGAAAGGGCTTGAGCTTCTTGCCATGCATTTCCGTGTTTATGCGCCGAGCATGATTTCCGAACACGCTGCCAGCATACATGACTATGAGGAGTACGTAAGAGTCTTTGCAAGGGCGCTTAAGCTTAAAGGTATCGTAGTTATTGGCCATTCCTTTGGCGCAGCGGTTGCTGCTGACTTTGCTGCAGAGAATCCGGGGCTTGTGAGAAAGCTTGTGCTTGTTGATGCGCTGGGAATGCCTGTAAACAAGCCGCTTGCGTGGTGGCTCGTGACTATTGGCAGAAAACTGAGCAGCTTCAGGGCCAGCCGAATAAGGGCTTTCTTTGCCGGCTTGCTTTTCATGGTTCTATTCGCCCCGCACATGTGGAAGAAAAAAGTCTTTAACATAAGCATGGAAATGACAAAAGCCGATTACAGCAGCGTTTTCAGGAAGGTAAGGTGCAGGACGCTTGTAGTGTGGGCTGACAGGGACGAGATGTTCCCAATGAGCCATGCAGGGCGCATCGCATCAATGATAAAAGGCTCAAGGATAAAGGTTGTCAAAGGCACTCATGACTGGCTGATATTTGACCCTGATGGGTTTTACAGGGCTGTAATCGGTTTTCTGAAGCAGTAGGCAACCACGAAACTTATTAGCCTTTCCTATATCCGAACTTTTTCCCATAATCTCTAATCAGCCTTGAGCTCCAGTTCTGGTCGGCGTGTAAGGGAAATAAAAAGAGGCATGTATGGGTTTTAATGCTGTTGCTTGCCCAAGTTGTCGTGTCCAGAAGTCGCGCATAAGCTCGTTCTGGCGCGATACGGATACAGGATTTTCCGGCGAAACACTGTAGCGCATCAGCCTGTCTCCAAGCCTGTTTTCAGTGTCCGAATTTACTCCGCCTGTGACAGCGCGTGTTTCAGTTACAATGTATCTGTAAAGCAGTTCCCATTGGGTTGGAGACGGAACCCCTCGGACCTGAATATTAACAGCAATGCTAAGCATCCTTGAGGGAACTATTCTGACGCTTGCCGTTCTTCCGTGATTTGCAACAATTCTTTGCTCAAGGGAACCGGCTGCTTCTGCAAGCAGTTTTTTGCGCGCAGCCCACTCTGCATCTGTGTATGATATATCAGTGGCAGTCATGGCTGTAGGTATATTATGGACTTTTATAAATTTACTCCATAAATTTATAAATCCGCTCGTTTTTTTGTGATTGACATGGCAGGGAAGGTTGGAAGCGGCGGCAGGGAGAAGAGAAATGCGTGGGCTGTCTGGGGGTCGATTGTTGTCGGGCTTTTGATGACTACAAGCATTATAGGGCTTGTGTTTGTGAACTATGGCGGCAGCACCGAAACATTGAAGTATGGCGAGCACAAGTTTGAGAGGCAGAAAGACGGCTCTCTCATAACTAAGGTTAACGGCAGGGCTGTTTCTTTCACGTATTCCCCCCGGGAACTAGAGTACCTGGCGCTTAACCAGTCAGCTGTTGACATGCT
>JACPIG010000017.1 GCA_016188205.1 Candidatus Woesearchaeota archaeon | reverse complement strand
CTCTGGAAAGGCAGGTATCGGTTTGTTTTCCTGTCGTAGCCGACTGCCTCTGCGTCAAGGATAAAGTTATCTCCTTTTACATTGCTTCTTACGCTTTCAGCTATGTCAGGGAATTGCCTTGTGACATTTTCAAGCCTGCGGGTAAAAATCCTTATGTCTTTGCCTTTTTTGCTTATCTGCACCCTGAAGCCGTCAAATTTGAATTCTGCCTGCAGCGGCTTTCCTGCTTTCTCAAATCCTTCTGCTATGGTGTCGACTTTCAGCGCCAGCATTGCCTTTATGGGCTTGCCAATCTCTATTTCTGCCTCTTCATCGTCTTTCAGCTCCCCTTTTTTTGCCTTCAGCGCCACAACCGCGAAGTCATTCGTCATGTCGTAAGCTCTCTGCACCTTCTCCATAATATGGTTATAAGCTTCCCGCGCAGTGTTTTCGTCATCAGCAATTATGAAGTCATAGCGTTGCAGGTTTTTCAGGTCGCTTGTGCTCTTTATGCGCAGCGTGTTTTTTTCCCTGAAATTCTCTGCAGCAATGGAGTATTTTGCTTCAAGCTCTTCGCCGCAGTTCAGGCATTTTTCAGCAGCAGGCATCCATTCCCCGCATTTGCATTTGAAGAAAACCCCGGCAACTTTTGGGAAATATGCCCAGGCTATGGCATCTCTCAGGGTTCCGCTGCCCGTTCCCACCCTGAGCTGCTGAAGTATTGTCCTTACTATGTATCTTGCCTCTTTTGGCTTTGCCTGTGCAAGGAGCTCTGCTATGAGCTGCGCTTTCCTGTCAACGCTTCCTGTGCCTGTTATCCCTGAAAGCTTCCTGAGGTTGTCAAACACCTTTTCCACTTTCAGCTCTTCCTTGTGCAGCGTTGCCTGCCTTTTCCTTGCTATAAGGCTCTCTGCTGTTTTTCCGAGGTCGCCTGTCTTTTTCCACTCGCCCTCTATTTCCCTTGCGCTTATCCCTGTGGCTGCGCTTATCGCCTTTATCATCATCTGGCTTGCAACGCCTGCCTCCCTTTCGTCCCATGCAGGGTATATGCGCCCTTCAAGAAGCAGCATTATCCTTTGCAGGCTGTCTGCATCTGTCTTTTTCAGGAGCCTGGCTATGAAGTATGTTTTCTCAAGCCTTTTCGTTGTGCCCTGCAGCTTCTCGTACACGTCTACTAGCTCGGAGTATTTCACAGGGCTTGTTTTGTGAGCAGTGTTTATATACTTTTTTGAGTAAAACAGCAAAATTTATTAAAGCCATAAGCACAGTATTTGTATATGAGGCAGGAACAGGAGCATTGGACGCACATGGATGTGCTGGAAGCTGTCAGGATGCGCAGAAGCATCCGCAAGTATTCTGACCTGCCTGTTGAGTGGGACAAGGTTGGCACTGTCATTGATGCCGGGCGCCTGGCTCCGAGCGCAGGCAACCTTCAGAGCTGGCGTTTCGTGGTTGTTGAGGCTGCCGGAAGGAGGAAGGAGCTTGCAGAGGCTTGCATGAACCAGTTCTGGATGGAATCAGCGCCTGTGCACATATTGATTGTCATGATGATGAAGAAGGTGAAGGATTTTTATGGCAGGCGCTCTGAGTTTTACGCTGCTCAGGACGCGGCAATGGCTGCGCAGAACATGATGCTTGCCGCGCATTCCATTGGCTTGGGCTCCTGCTTTGTTTCTGCTTTTGACGAGGAGAGCATTATCGAGATGTTCAGGCTTCCTGAAGGCGAGGGCGCAAGGCCCTTCGGCATAGTCACTATTGGCTACCCTGCTGAGGCGCCGCAGGAGCCCATTAAGTACCGCCTTGAGAACGTCGTCTTCCTTGGCAAGTGGGGTGGCCAGAACGCCGCAAGGATGCGCGACTTTGATAACATCCTCTGGAACTTCAGGGTTGCCGAGCGGGCTATAAAGCTTGGTGAGAACATTGTCAGGGCAGTTGAAGTGCATACCCGCCAGGGCAGGAAAAGTTTCATAGACAGGCTCAGGCAGCGGACATCAGAATTGAAGACGAGGATAGAGGAATCCGGGAAGAAGAAGGCGCCCTGAAGATGAGCAATAGTTCTAAATTAAGAAGGATGGCTTGCTTGGCAATAATTATTGTTGCAGCCGCCAATCTTTTTGTTCAGGCAGTTTCTTTCTATAAATGGGTAAGATTTGGCGTTGGTGATGTATTTCTGATTATTTTCTTGGCAGCGTTTTCAGTTATACTGATTTATTTTTGCCTGGGTGCCTTTCATAGATCCTCAGAGTATTATTATTCCCTCGCTGATAAGGAAATTTCCAGGAGGGCTAAGAAGTTTTTTGCAGGGAAAAAGGCAGTTTCAGAGTGCAAGGTTTTCAGTTGGCACACCCCTCAACTGTTCAGTCAACTTTTTATGGTCTGCTCTTTTTTTGACAAAGAAATAAGGGCGGGAAAAAGGCTAATAGCTACTGTGCGTGTTTTAAGAGTAGGCAATACTCTTGTTTTGGCTGAGTCTGCAGGCGGAAGCTGGCTTTTTGAGTACTCATGCGAATTTTTCAACCATCGGCGATTCGCAATCAAATCCGCGGTTTCTAAATCTGACGTTGGCTTTTTTGAGTATGCGGGTTTTTTGAACGGCGTTTTGCAGCTAAAAAGCGGAAAGCGGTTTCTGTGGGTTAGCTTGGGCGCTCTGCTTAAGCTGAGACTTGAAGGAGCATTGGAAACATCTCTTCCTCAGAAATCCATGCCCGAATTTTATATTCTGTCAACCCTGGGCGTGTTTCTGTATTCACGTGGCTACGTAGGAATAATTCCTTAGTTTAATCGCTCAAGCAGGCTTAAACAGAATTACAAAACCCCACTCCAGTATACGAAATCGTAACATTTATATACTGGTTTTGTTCTGTAAAGGAATAAATGGTCGTTTTGTTTGACCGCTTCAACCTGTCGGAAGACGTTTACGAGATAATATTCGCAACCAACCAGCAGAAGATAGTTGCGAAGCTGCTGATTGAGGAGTTGAAGCTGCACAACGGAGAGCTTAACAAGACAGAAATGAGCCTTTTCGCAACGAGGCTGCATGAAGGTCTTGTCACAGAGCTTGATGAGCCTGAGTACCGGGGCAAGAAAGTGCGCATCAGTTACAACAAGAGGCAGTTTTATGACCGCATTTTGACTCCCATGAAGGGCATGGGTCTCATTGATTATGACATTTACAAGAAGACGTACAGGCTTTCAGACAAGTTCAACAGGGCGATGATGGCGATAGGACTGATGTGGATTCAGGAACTCAGGAAGAGGTCGCAGTTCATAGTGAAGAAATAGAAAAAATGAATGCTCACAAAGGCTCCCTCCCTAGTTCTCCCAAACCCCAAACCCAACAACAGGGAGCCTTTATTTTTTTTTGTTAATGCTGCTCGCACATAATATTGGGATGAAAAATGTTTCATGACAAGGTTTTCGCAGGGCAGTCTGGAGGCGTTCTTCTGCTTGCAGTCTCAGTCCTTGTAACAGTCGCTCTGCTGAAGCTGGCTTTCTTCTTCATAAGGAAGCGCTTTGAGGGAAAAGGGGACAGGGCTCAGGCCAAGGAGATGGTGTCCATCTACAAGTATTCTATTGTAATATCTGTCATTATAGTCCTGGTGGTGGTTTTCAATAACGTATTCAAGGACGCTCTGGCGTCCATAGGGATACTTGCTGCCGGGCTTGCCATATCCCTGCAGAAGCCAATCCTCAATGTTTTTGGCTGGCTCACAATAGTGCTTAAGAAGCCCTATGTCATTGGTGACAGGGTGAGCATCGGCGCAAGCAAGGGCGATGTTTTTGAGATAAACATAATGCACACCAGCATGAGCGAGCTTCAGGACGATGCGCCAAGCGGCAGGATGATTGCTGTCCCAAACGAGTTTGTGCTCAGCCAGCCAGTTACAAACTTTACCAAGGGCACCCCTTATGTCTGGGACAATATTTCGGTTGTCATAGACCAGGGCAGTGACGAGAAGGAGGCGGCAGGGATTTTGGGGAAGGCTGTTGACAGGGTTGTTGGCAGGCTGATGTCATCTCTGTCAAAAAAGTGGACTGTTGTTGACGGCCGTAAGGTTGATGTCCGGCCTGAGACAGGCGTTGAGCTTGTGGTTGTTAACGGCGTTTCCGCGATTCAGCTGACTTCACGCTATCTTTGCAACGTGCGGGAGAAGAGGTCTGTGAGGAGCAGGATAAATGAGCTGCTTCTCAGCTATGTGAAGAATTCCAAAAGTGTAAGGCTGAAATAAGGGCAAAATGGCGCTTAAGCAGAAAAAGAGGAAGCTGGCATTGCAGCTTGACAGCGATTATGACATGGCTTCTTTCCAGACGCCTTCAATGAAGAAGGTAGAAGATGATAGGAACAAGGTTATTCCTAATTATGTCATGGAGGCGGTGAGGAACGCCTTCCAGAGGAAGCTTTCAAACTTTTTTGAGCCCAACAGGCTCAGGGAGCCATCTCAGCAGGAGAAGCTGGAAGGCAGCAGCGTCAGTTCTCCGGAAATTCAGAAGCCGCAGGTTCAGGATGGAAATGCAGATGCTGTGCAAGGTGAGCAGCGTGAGCAGCATGTGCAGGAAGCTGAGAAGGTTCAGGCAACCGGAAGCACGGATGATAAGGATGGCCAGAGGCTGCTTGAGGAGCCTGACCATTCTCCCACGATAGAGGAGCTCATAGGCACTGCTGCTGTAAAGATTTCGCGCGATGTGAAGGCAAACTGCATTGTAACGGTAGAGAAGGGCTCTTCAGATACGTCTGATTTCAACTTTATTGATGTGAAGGTTGCAATATTCAAGCAGATAAAGAAGGATGCCTATCAGCGCACAAGCTACAACACAAAAATGAAGAAGCAGGGTTCCGGCTCGCTCCTGCCTATAAAGGAGCTTCTTATGGAGGCTGTGAACCGCAGGAACATCGGCAAGGGCGACAAGGTTATTTTCATTGGCGGCGAGAGCATAGGAACGTGGATGAAGGGGTTCTTCTTCATATTTGACGTTGACAACGTCTTCTTCAACATAAGCACCCATCACCTTACGGAAAACATTAGCGCTGACGTGATAGAGGCGATAATAAACGTGGCGCAGGAGATTGGCACAGAGGGAAGGGAAGGGCACAGCATAGGGACTGCCTTTGTTGTGGGCAAAAGGGATATCCTTCTTTCCCATTCAAAGCCGCTGCTCAAGGTTAACCCTCTCGGCAGCCTTCCTGAGGATGCCCGAAGGATTACAGACCCGGAGATGAAGGAGACTGTGAAGAACCTTGCCCAGCTTGACGGCGTTTTCCTCATAGACGAGCTCGGAACAATCCTTACAGCTGCCGCTTACCTGAACGTTGACCAGAACGGCATTGATCTTCCCGGGCTTCAGGGCTTCGGCACAAGGCACCGCTGCACAGCAGCCATAACCAAGCTTACCGACGCCATAGGCGTAGTTGTCTCCGCAAGCGGCGGGACAGTGCGCGTCTTCAAGGAAGGAAAAGCGGTTCTGAAGCTGCCCTGATACAAAATCGCAATAAACTCATAAAACATAAATATTAAGTCGTTTTTAAGTATTAAATATGGATTTAAATGAAATAAGGAGCGGATTAGAAATCCTCATGTATTATAATGCCGAAATAAGGCACAGACTTATTAATTTGAGAGGCTATATAGATTCGTTTTTACGAGCGGGGGAATTTAAGAACCGTGCAGCAGTAATTGATTTGTGTAGGAGCTTGAGAAGTAATATTCAAGAATTGCTAAGATTTCTTGAATTAGAAGAAGATTTAGAAAACGTTATCAGCAGAGTAGACCCAAAAATTTATAGAACGTTAAAAGATGATATAAAGCGCTTAAAAAGAATTCTTGAGCAAGCATTATTATTTATAAACCGGCTTCTCCAATCCGAGGAATTCTTAGGTCGTGGCAATAATGCAGGGAAAATTAAACAACTTATAGAAGAATCTGAACAAATCCTATCAAAGGACATTTATACAGAAAAGCTTTTAGAAGAAATAATTGACTTCGCTAAAGCCGAATGGGAACGCAATATCAAAAATAAATTTGTATGGCTGTATCATGGAACGAGCATTTTATTTTTGCCTTATATCCAAAAATACGGCCTGGATTCTTCAAAATTGCCAAAAGGAATTAAGCGAGGGGTTGAAACATTGTCTAATATGTTTGCAAAATACGGAGTGCCTGAAACAAAGGGGGGAGGTTTAGACATTGAGCTTGATGTGTCTACAAAAGGCATTAGTCTTGTTTGGACCGATAGGAATATAAGAGTGTCTGCAGCGGCTTCAAATTTGCCGGCATTCATGTATGAGCTGTTTGATGAAGAGCATTTGAGAAGCTTGGAATACGCCGCTGAAGTGATTCAAAAATTAAGCACGGAAGATGCAAAAATTTTCAGAATAATCATGCGGTTTGGGAGGGTGTTGAGAGGCAGGAACAAAGTGGTCTTGTTGCGAATAAAAGTTGATTCGGAATTTGTGAAATATTTAGGTTTGCCGGATTTTATATCTGATTATGATTCTTTTTTCTTTGAATATTTTGTTCAAGCAATGAATTTTAATGAGCTGTTACAGGATATACGTGGGCGGAAAAACAGTGTTTCTTATTTGTGCAGCGGTATAGAAATTCCCTTTATGCGTCTTTATGAACGGAATAAGTTGGGGACAAGGGATTTAACAGGAATTAGATTACAGGCTAAACCGATACAGCCTCAATTCATATACCTTGAAGTTCAAACAACTACTGGTTATTCCTTAATTAATATATCTCAGTGGAACGAAAACATGACCCCCAGAATTGTTTAAAGTTGCTAACTGCACACACGGACTGGCTGAGGTTAAGCAAAGCTTAACCGAGTTCCCAACTCGGGCTCAGCCAGCTTCTTTGTTCTGTAATCATCACTGGTTGCCAGTTTCAGCCGCTATACTTTCCAGTGTTCCTTGAGGTATCGGGGGTAAATTCAAACTTGCTCCTGATGCATAAATAGATACAATTCTTCCAACACCCTTATAATTTTTGTGCACAGCCGCCTTGCAGGAATAAACCTGAGTTTACCCGTTACAACTGCTAATTTATTACTAATTTGAGTCAAATTAGTAGTTTAGGCAAGCCACTATATCTCTTATCTGAACGGCACGTGGCCTGCACAATCCTTATATACCCTTTTTGCCGCCCACTGTGCATGAAGCTGAACATGAAGCTGAAGCTCAGGCCAGAGTATGTTCTGCTCGTTGCAGTATTCCTTGCGTCGCTTGCATCCCGTCTTTTTGTTGCTTTTGGCACTCCAAACTTTTCTTATGACGCATATTTCCAGTTGGGGCAGGTGGAGAGTATAAGGGCAACTTTTTTGCCTTCCTTTAGCAGGCTTTTTTACTCTCCGCATCCTTTTATGCCTCTTTTCCATTACGTTCTGGCGTTCTTCAGCTTGTTTGCGCCGCTGCACGCGGTGTTGAAGGTGGTGCCAAACATCCTGGCTTCTTCCTCTGTCTTTCTGGCATATTTGGTGTCTTTTGAGATGACGAAGGACAAGGCCGCTGCTCTTTTCTCTGCAGCCTCTGTTGGCTTTGTGCCTGTGTTTATCTTTAGCACAGCCAACACGCTTTCGCCTTACGCCCTTGCAGTTCCTTTGATGCTTGCTCTGGTTTATTTCTTTTTGAGAATTGGGGAGAATCGCTTTGTTGCGTTGTTTGTTGTCTTTCTTTTCGCTTTGGTCTTTACGCACCCTTCTGCGCTTCTTTTTGTTTCCGGCTTGCTGCTTTACGTTCTGGTGCTTTATGTTCTTGGCGCAAAATCTTCCCGTTCGGAACTGGAGATTATGCTTTTCTCGGTAATGGCGTCTATCTGGATAGTTTTTCTGTTCTTCAAGGAGGCGCTTCTTGCTCACGGCTTTTCTGTCTTTTGGCAGAACATTCCGGGGGATGTGCTGGCTGAATTTTCAGGTTTCAGCGTGTTTGACGCGGTTTTCAGGATAGGGCTGCTGACTTTTATTGCCGGCATATTTGTCACATACAGGTATGTTTTTGAGGAAAGGCGGAGGGACGTGCATGTGGTCATCAGCTTGTCGCTTATGGTTCTTGCGCTTCTTGCCCTTAAGCTTGTGAAGCTTGACGCGGGTCTTATGTTTCTCGGCGTTTTTTTGGCTGTCATGTCAGGGGAGGCGTACAGGTCGTTTTTTGAGTATTTGGGGAAGTCAAAAGCGGCCAGGATGCTTCCTGCTGTTTCTGTGCTTTTGGCGTCCGTGTTTATTCTGACTTCAGTTGCGCCTTCGCTGCTTTACAGGCAGTCCCAGTCTGGTGAAGTTCCAACATCAGGTGAGCTGGCTGCTTTTGAGTGGCTGAAAAACGT
The DNA here is from genome assembly GCA_016188205.1 of Candidatus Woesearchaeota archaeon. Classification (GTDB taxonomy): domain Archaea; phylum Nanobdellota; class Nanobdellia; order Woesearchaeales; family UBA10216; genus JACPIG01. Next base: position 5,595 of record JACPIG010000017.1, on the reverse strand, counting down.
CTCTTCTGAGGCGTCTGTGGTTTTTTCTGATGTGAACGAGGGGCATCTTGTTGTCGCTGTTTCAGGAAGGAGGAACTTTGTTGACAGCAACTTCCTTCTTTCTCATGATATCGGCCAGCGCCTTTCTGACATGGAGAAGCTCTACACGGCCAAATCTCAGATAACTGCTCTTCAGATAATGGACAGCTATGATTTGTCGTACATAGTTGTCACAGACAGGGCTTTGGCAAGACGGAATGTTTTGTCACTCAGTTATGTGGCTAGCTGCTTTTCAGTTGTGTTTGAGGGCGAAGACACGGTAATATACGAGCCGCTGTGCAGGGTGAGCTCATGATTCGCAGAGGGGCTGGCATCAGGATGAGGGAAGCTGGCTGTGGTCTTGCCAGGCTGCTTTTTGTTGCGCTTCTTGCAGCAGCTCTTCTGATGCTTTTGGCGCCTTATGCCTACAGGGCTCTCTTTACGGATAAGCCTGTGCTGTTTGGCGAAGAGACTTATTATCACGTCAGGATAGCGAGGCAGATACTGCAGGGTGCCATACCTGCTTCTGACGCGCTCATTTATAACTCAAGGCCGTATTTCTTCGGCCCGTTTCATGTGGTCCTTGCCTATTTGTCCGCGCCTCTTGGAATAACGCTTGCGTCTGTCCTGCTTCCGGTGCTTCTGGGCTTGTTGTCGCTGGCATTTTTCTATCTGGTTTTGGGAAGGTTTGGAATTCTCGGGGCAAAGAGGCTTCTGATATGCGCTCTTCTTGTGGCGTCTCCTGCCTTTATCAGCACCTTCAGCCAGCCTAACCCGCATGCATTGGCAATACTTCTTTACCTTTCAGGCTTCTATGCCATTCTTCGCAGGCAAGTGCTTATCGGCTTTGTTGTTCTGGTTGCAACGCTTCTGTTCGGGCTGTTCAACTCGCTTCTGCTTCTGGTCTTGCTTTTGGCCCACTATACTGTGCAGGACAGGAAGAAGCTTGTTCTGCTTTCTGTCTTTTCGCTTGTTTTCATTTCCGCTGCGGCTTATTACCTGCTTGGGCTTGGCGCTGCCATTCCTGAAAGCTCTTTTGGCAGCCTTGTTTCAGATCTTGGGGGGAATGGTTTCGGCATATTTACTTTCATACTGATGGCAGCAGGGCTTGTTTTTTCATGGAAAGAGCGCTACGGGTATGTTATTCCTTACTGCCTTCTTCTGTTCCTGTCAACTTATGTGTTTTTTAATGGCGGCTTTGCCATGGCTTATCTGGGGTTTGTTGTTGCTGTGTTTTCAGGGCTTGGGCTTTATAGGATTGCATCAGCAGGCTGGAATCTGCCTGTGGTAAAGCAGCTCACCCTGCTTTTAATAGTGTGCGGGCTGGCATTTTCAACAGTCTCTTATGTTGGCAGGCTGGCAAATTCCGGCCCTGGCGCAGAGGTTGTCAGCAGCCTGTCCTGGCTCAGGGAGCAGGAAACAGGGCTGGTTTTCTCTCACTACCAAAACGGCTTCTGGATTGAGTATTTTTCCGGGAAGCCTGTGCTCCTTGACGGCTTTCTTGTCAATGACCTGAGGAAAAGGTACGGTGATATGCAGGAAATCCTTTATTCGCGCAACATTGAGCGCACTGCAAGGCTTCTTGAAAGGTATAATGTGAAGTACATCTACATTGACGAGTCCATGAAGAAAGGCAGGGTGTGGTGGAATGATGATGAGGGCCTTCTTTTTGTCCTCAGGAACAGGGAATATTTCAGGAAGGTCTACGGCACAATGCAGGTGCAGGTGTGGGAGTATAGGAAGGAATAAGTCCCTTAATCAATAAGTTTGTTCAGCACGGTAGCTTTGTATAGCCTCTTCAAGAGTGCTTGTAGGTAAAGAGGGGTAAACTCCTTTGTATACTTGTTCACTGGCTGAATATTTGCCGTAAGGCTTAAGCGTGAACCTTGGCGGTTCCCTTCCTGCCCTTCTGAAAAGCTCCTCTAATTCCGAAGGCTCCAAATAACCGTTTCCATTTCTGTCTGCGAGTATCATTGCTTCATTATTAAGCTGCTCGTGTAAATTGTTTCTGCTAGGAGCATTCAGCCATTCCAATGGGTTACCCTCTTTTAACACAAGATTCAGGACAATATATGCCAAAGCTACCCCAAGCCCAGAAAATGCCATAATATAAAACCGTTCAGGATTCCATATGCCTTTGACAAAAGTATTGATAGCCATTTTTACCAACCTTAAGGATGCGAGAAGCAGCTGCACTTTATATTTTTTGTGCTGATTATCAAATCTTCAGTCTCAGGAAGTAAAATGCGATTGTTGCAGTAACCGTTATTATGCCCAGTGCCGCGCCCAAAGCGGCAAACGCAAAGTATCTGTTTCTGTACCCGAGCTTGTTCCTGCGCATGAACAGGATGGCCTTTGTGCCGAGCCACGCTGCGAGCGCTCCAAGGAAGATGTTCAGCATGGGTACCCACAGGAAAAGCGCAAGCACTATGGATATTACTGATGTTGCCTTGTAGTCTGTTTCGTCGTTCATTTTGTCCTGAGAAAGCAGTTATGCCGTGTTGGTTTTGGTCTGGCTGCTGCCCCCGCCCTTGCTTAGCATATACCATTTCATCGGCCTGTTAAGCAGCGCCTTGTATATGCCTATGTTTACGTGGTATGCTACAATCAGCCCGTAGCTGAATGAGGCTGCGAGCATCTTTATTGTCTGGCTTGCCTTTTTTGCCTTGGCCACAGCTATCAGCGAAGCTACCATCAGCCCGCACGTCAGTGCTATGTTTCTGGCTGTGTAGATGAAGAACTTTCCGAAGTCTATCGGCTCAGGCCTGTGCGTCACTATGCTCAGCGCCCCTGTTATGAACAGCCCGGCAAGGAGTATCGTCATCAGGTATCCGCTGCACACAAGGGATATGTATGCCTTGTCTTCTATGCCTATTTTTTTGCTTGAGTATATATCCTTGGCGTGCTTTTTGTAGGAGCTTACTACCCCATAAGCCCATCTCATCTGCTGCCTGTACAGGTCTTTTGGCTTGTAAGGCACTTCGCTGTCGCATTCAAGGTCTTCTAAGTATTCTATCCTGTAGCCGCTTTTCATGAGCCGCAGTGAGTATTCTATGTCTTCTGTGAGGTTTCCGTGGTCCCAACCGCCCATCTTGGCGAGCACGTCCTTTCTTACGGCTTCGGCTGAGCCGCAGAGGAACGAGATTCGCCTTCTTTTGAACACGAAAGGAAGCGTTATTCGGTGGAACACCTCAACTATCGTTGAGCCAAGAACAGAGACAAGGTTCTGCTCTGCATTCGTGAATTTCCATCTCGCCTGAACTCCGGCTGTTTTTTCGTCTTTTGCAAACGGCTCAACCACCCTTTTCAGGAAGTCTGCGGATGGCAGGAAGTCTGAGTCAAACAGGACTATTATTTCTCCTCTTGAATGCTTGAGCATGTTGTTGAGGTTTCCTGACTTGTAGCCGGAATTGGTGCCTCTTCTGAGGACTCTTATCTTTGGATGCTGTGCTGCGAACTCGTCAATCTGCCTTGATACGTCTGGATTGCTGCTGTCATCACCTATGATAATCTCATACATGTCTTTTGGGTAGTCAAATTCAAGGCATTTTTCCGCGCATCTCAGCGCAACTGCCTCGTTCATGGTTGGTATCTGCACTGTGACGTATGGAGTCCATGATGCCTCGTTGCCGCGTTTCCGCTGCTTTTGGAGAAGTACTGATATGGACATTATTATGTATGCCAGTGTTGGAGAAGTACTGATATGGACATTATTATGTATGCCAGTGAGAGTGCAAATGCGACCGCGAGCAGTATGTTAAACGCGCCTTCAAATATGTTGTGCAGCACATCCAGTATGGGCCTGCCCATGCTGTTGTACTGCACGAAAAAGGCGTCTGTTGCCTGCCTGCTCTGCGCTAAAACCTCGTAAATGCCCATTTATTCCCGCCTCGCAGCCCTTAAAAGGCTGTTTCTGGATGCCAATGACCTGGCTACGCTTATAATTATTATGGAATTGAGCAGTATTGTGTATGGGAAATAAAAGAATATTGCCACAAGGTTTCTTATGCTCCTGTCCTTGTATATGTGCAAAGCAGACAGTATCATTGCCGTGCTCACTATGCCAGTGAGTATTCCGAAAAGCGTGTAGTATGCTATTCCCCAGGCGCTTATCTTGTATATGACATAAAATATGCCTGTCACGCTGAACCACCTGAAAAGGTAAAGGAATAACGACATGAAGCTTGACGAGTTATAGGGCAGCCAGTAAGCTACCAGGTAGGCGATTATCGGCAGGCAGAGCAGCGAGTATATTGGTCCCCAGAACTGCGTGAAGCCGAGGAAGTATGTTGACGGCGATGTTTGCCGCGAGAACGCCTTGCGGTTTTTCACAACCGCCTGAATCCCCCCTATGCTCCACCTGTACCTTTGCCTGTAAAGCTCCTTTATGCTTTCAGGCACATAAGTGTATCCTATTGCTCCATTCACATTCATAACCTTGTAGCCTGACCTTGCTATTTCAAGCGCGGCTTGCATGTCCTCTGCAAACACGTTTTTGAAAAGCCCTATCCTTTGAAGTGCGTCTTTTCTGTAGCACGCAATTGCTCCGAAGAACCATGAGCCCTGGCTGAATGCCTTGGAAAAGCTGTTGCTGACAAGGTTGTTGTAGTGGTATTCTATGTTCTGGAACAATCCCAGCAGCGAGCTTTTGTTCTTTACCCTGCAATTGGCAGTTGTTGCAGCTATTGTCCTGTCTGCGAATGGCTTTACAATCTCTGCAAGGCATCTTTTGTCAAGGGCTGTGTCAGCGTCAACTGTAAAAAGTATGTTGTAGCGCGCTTTTTTTATTCCTGCGTTCAGGGCAGCAGGCTTTCCTTTGTGCCCTGTCTTTATCAGCTTCACGCTGTGCTTTCCATAGGCTCTGGCTATGTCTGCTGTCCTGTCATCGCTTCCGTCATCAACAACTATTATCTCTGTTTTGTGTTTTGGGTAGTCAAGCTTTAGCACAGAGTCAAGGCACTCCCTTATTGTGGCTTCCTCGTTATAGGCAGGGATTATTATGCTGACGCATGGAGTGTAAGCCCTGTATTTCTTTTCCTTCTTGAGCGTTGCGGCAATGAACACGGAAAGCACAATCATGAGAAACAGGAGCATTGAACCGAATACTGCTCCGGCAAGGACTAGTATCACATTTACCATTTGGCAGGGAAGCACTCACTGGCTTTTTAAATATTTCGTTAGGTTTTTAAATTCCCGCGCCGCATGTCAAGGTGTGAGGCAGCAGACTATCTGGCAGGTTGCGTTTTTGGCAGTTCTTCTTGTCTTCACTTCAGCCCAGCTTCTCATGCTGCCAAAATACCGCCTTGTGGTTTGGGATGAGGCTGTGTATATAGGCATGGGCAAGCACATTTACTCCTTAGGCAGCAGCGGCTTGCTTGAGCCCATAAGGCCTCTTGGCTTGCCTCTTCTCCTTGGCTCCTTTTGGAAGCTGGGCGTAAGCAGCGTTTTGGCTTATCGCCTTCTCGCCTTGTCATTTGCAGCTGTCTCTGTCTTCATGACTTATCTTCTCGGCAGGCGGCTTTTCGGCAGCGAGGGCAGCGCAGCAGCATTGTTCGCAGCTGCCCTGGTTGCATTCTC
>JACPIG010000122.1 GCA_016188205.1 Candidatus Woesearchaeota archaeon | reverse complement strand
TGTTGTTGAAGTTGGCATAGTTCTTGATTTGATTTTCCTTTAAAGGCAGTTTATATTCAGGCACTTTCAACTCAACTTCTAAAGATTCAAGTTTATAGAAGCTTGACAATTCTGTCTTGTCTATCTTAACCGCAGATAAATTAACTGGTTCTACCTTTAACACAGGTTGAGTGTCATTATTTTCTGCTTGTTCCTGATTTTGACTACAGCCTCCAAGCAGAACCATCAGTACAATCAATAAATAAAAATACGCCTTCATAACTCTAAAATTACATTGGGAGTATTTAAATTGTACTCATAAATTCAATTTTATTCAAAGTCTTAGCCAAAAACAGCGGAATCCCTCTTTTTAACAGAAATTTAGCAAAGATATTTAACCGAATGCCAGATTCCTTGCCTGATGATATATGACGGGCTTGAGCTGGATAAGTTCCAGGAAGACGCTATAAGGGCGATTGAGAAAGGGGACTCTGTCATAGTTTCAGCCCCGACTGGCTCGGGGAAGACCTTAATAGCGGACTACATAATAGACCGGGATTTCAAGACAGGGACAAGGGTCATTTACACTGCGCCAATAAAGGCGCTCTCAAACCAGAAATTCAAGGACTTCTCAAAGAAATACGGGTCGGAGAACGTAGGCCTTATAACTGGCGACCTTGTGAAGAACTCGGAGGCGCTCATCCTGGTGATGACTACTGAAATTTACAGGAACATGGTCCTGACAAAGGACGCTGCGATTGAAAATGTTTCGTATGTGATATTTGACGAGATTCACTACATCAACGATGTTGAAAGAGGATATGTATGGGAAGAGTCCATAATCTTCTCAAGCGAAAGGACAAGGATGCTGTGCCTTTCAGCTACAATACCCAATGACAGGGAATTCGCAGATTGGATAAGGTCAATAAAAAAGCATGAGGTAACTGTTGTGAGGCACGAAACAAGGCCGGTTCCCCTTTCAGTTTTCTTTTTTGACGATGATATGGGAATCACAACCTTCAGGCATCTAAGCGAGGTAACAGGCATCCCTGAATATGCGCATGTTATGGGCTCGTCAAGAAGCAGGAGGAAGCTAAGGAAGCCTTCGCATGCAGACTTGATATCCGAAATAGGAGACAACCTCCCATGCCTCTTCTTTGCGTTTTCTCGGGGCCTGTGCCAAAGCATGGCAAAAGAATTGCTGCAAAAAAGGCTTTTTCAGGAAGACCCGGGCATCACAGCATTCATAAGAAAAAAGCTCTCCAATTATTCCCCTGAGATAAACAAGCTTGAATCTGTATCGCTGCTTAGGCAATCGCTCCCGAATGGAATCGGATTCCATCATGCAGGCCTAATCCCAGTTGCAAAAGAAATTGTAGAGGAACTTTTCTCAATGGGACTGATAAAAGTCCTTTATGCCACTGAAACGTTTGCGTTGGGGGTGAACATGCCTGCAAGAAGCGTGTGCCTTCAGTCGTTGCGGAAGTTTGACGGCCGAAACTTCAGGATGATGAACTCAAAAGAGTATTTTCAAATGGCTGGAAGGGCTGGCAGGCGGGGAATTGACGAAAAAGGCTATGTGTACTTCATGGTGGACAGGGCGGATTTTGACGCGCATAAGGTAAAGCGCCTTATTTCAAGGGACACAGAACCTATAAAATCCCAATTCAGGCTCTCAATAAACACCGTCCTGAACCTCATAAGGCTGCACAGCGATGAGGAAATCAATGCAATACTGTCACAAAGCTTTGACGCGTTCCAAAAGAAAAGAAAAAACCTGTCCAGTTATACTTTTGAAAAATTCAAGCGGGACCTGGAGAAGAAAGGCTTTCTGAAAAACGGCAAATTAACATATAAAGGCCAGTTTGCAGCCAGGATTTATGCTGATGAGCTGGTCGTTTCAGAAATATTCGCAACTCGCATATATGAGAACCTCAACCATTACCAGGCATTGCTTATTTTTGCGTGTATCTGCTTTGAGGCTCGCGAAACAATTCAGTTCCGCAAGAGATTCCCTTCAAGGGATACGGCAAGGCTGAAAGCTGTTTTTGCAGGGAATGAAACGCTATCCAGGGAAAAGAAGTTTATGGAGCTTGAAGAACTGTCTTCAATAATCTTCCCGTGCTACAAGGGCGATTCCATATTCAAGCTGATGGAATTTACAAGCATGGTTGAAGGGGATTTGCTAAGATTGTTCAGGCAGATGCTGGACAGGATGAATCAGGTGAAAACCGCAACAAGCGACAGAAACCTCCGTGACTTTTTAGGAAGCTGCCAGGCCACCATATTGAACTGCATAAAAGAAGTTGACGGAATCTGATTAATAACGCTTATTTTGACTCTATCGTATTGTCCCCTTCTGCCATTCCTGGAGAATTAGCCTTGCCATTCTGCCAGAATCAGGCTCGCCTCCTTTGGCAAGAACCCTTTTTTTCAGGGCAATTTTTCCAAGAGTTTCCTCCCTGTCATCCTAAACATCCACTCCATAAAATCGCTCGATGATGCCCGGATGAGCCGCCAGCAGCTCGAAAAAAACAGCCTCAGGGTCCTTGACTTTGGTGAAATCAACGCTGCCGATAGACGCAAGCTTGGCCTCATCCTTGTCATCTGATGGAATGACGCCTGGAGTGTCAATCAAAGTTATCCCTCCCCTGCTCCTGATAGTCCTGACTGACCTTGTTGTTCCGGCGACGTTGCTGGCAGGGGCTGCATTCCTTGTGCTGAGCACGTTAATCAACGAGGACTTTCCGACATTAGGATACCCGAGGACGCCAACAAGGATATCCCCACGCTTGACTTTCTGCCTGCTTGCCTCAATCAGAATTCTCTCGCGAAGCAACCCAATGCCCCTCTTTTCTGATGCAGAAATGAAGACGCAGGGGGAAAGAAGCCTTGAAATTTCTGTGAGAGACTTCCTGTCAACAAGGTCGCTCTTGTTAATTACGAAAATCAGCCCCTTGCCGTTATCGGCGATTATGCGCTCTACCCTGGAATTCCGGGTTTCATCAGGAGCCCGGGCATCAAGAACAAACAGCAGGATGTCTGCCTTGAGAATTACAGAAGTAACCTGCTTCACAAAACCAGCCATGGAAAGAGTAATCCGCATCACTATATAAGCTTTGCACAACGATACCCTTACATTTCTATTAAAATACACAAACTTTTTATATTTGTAAGGGTATAAGGATACTATGCAAATTGTTCAAAAGAAAGGGTATTATTACCTAATCCATACCTTTAGGAAATCAGGCAAGCCTACCTATAGGGAGATTTACCTTGGCACAACTGTGCCCAATGATATAGAGCAAATAAAAGAAACCTTTCTCAGGAAAATGCTAAATGAAGAAGCTTTTGCAAAGCTTGAAAAGATAAGGAAGAGCTTCAAGGCACAGTGGAAAAGGTATCCTGAAACGGTGAAAAAGAAGATACTTCTTGATTTTTCCATAGATTTCACATACAACACAAACGCCATAGAAGGATCAAAAATCACAAAGGAAGAAACTCAGGAGATACTTGAGAAAAGAATCTCCCCCAACAAGCCCTTGCCAGATATTTTGGAAACAATCGCCCACTCCAAAGTGTTTTTCAGCGCGCTAAATGAGAAAAAAGAATTATCTGGAAATCTTATCTTGAAATGGCACTATGAATTATTCAAAGAGACAAAGCCAGATATTGCCGGCAAAATCAGGGACTATTTGGTTAGGGTAGGAGACTATAGGGCGCCAGACTGGCAAGATGTCCCAGCTCTGCTGAAGGAATTCTTTTCCTGGTATTACAAAAGCAAGAAAATAATGCACCCTTTGGAACTCGCTGCCCGTGCCCACTACAAATTCGAAAAAATACATCCATTCGGAGATGGAAATGGGAGAGCTGGAAGGCTCGTCATTACGCACATACTCAAAAATGGAGGATATCCGCTGCTCATAATAGAATACAAAAGGAGGAAGTCATACTATCGTGCATTGGGCAAGACAGAAAATGATTTTGTAAATTACCTGATAAAGCGCTACCTGAGCAGGCACAAGGAATTCCTTGGAAAGCCCTGACTTTCAATAGCCTGAAACTCACTCCTTGGAAACATTTGATGCCTTAGGCCCTTTGTCCCCCTGTTCTACGTCGAACGTTACAGAGTCGCCTTCGCGAATGGAAACTCCTGCGGTTAGCCCGGAGCTGTGGACGAAATATTCCTTCCCGTCCTCCCCTGCTATGAATCCGAATCTCTTTCCTTCATTGTAAAACTTCACTTTTCCTTTCATTTTTCCCTCCATGCTATTTAAGATTAAGAGCTTCCATAATCCTGTCCAGCTTCTGGTTGATTTGCTCCAGCTGGCTTATGCTTGGGCTTGCAGCCCTGTTTTTTGCATCGCCGGGCCTCTTGAAGCAGTCCCTGCAAAAGACTGGCTTGTTCTCAGATGGCTTGAATGGCACTTGCGCATTTTTCCCGCACTTGTCGCAGATGACATCCGTTAATTCAGGCTGCCTTGGCTCGTCCCTGCCTCTGGGCCTGAACCCGCTGCGATGGTCCTTGTCGAACCGTCTGCCGCCCCCTTCAGAGCGCCTTTCCCTTCTGAATTTGCTTCCAGTTCCCCTGAAATGAGCCATTTTGCCATAAAAAAGGAATTAGGCGCACTATATAAATCTGTTTGCCTTTTCCACAACAAATAATAAGGAGTTGTTCGGCTGGAAGGCTATGCACGAGACCGATTACCTGAATGTCCTGAGGGCAATCAAAGAGCTTCCGTTCAGTGTCGGAAAAAATTTGCTTGCCGACTTCCTGATGGGGGACATGGAAAATGATACGATAGAAAAGCACCGCCTTTACAAGCTGAAGTCTTTTGGCTCTTTGGCATTCTCAGAAGAGGAACTGATGGCCCTGATTGACAACCTGATAATTAACAGCCTTATCCAGCAGGCAGCTTTGCCGCAGAACAAGTTCTGGAAGGTCCTGTCGCTGACAGAGGCTGGGAAGGAAGAGATAGAAAACCCCCGGCTGTATAAGAGGAAGCTTTCGTTCAGCTTCAAAGAGGTTGAAACAGAGATAACCGGCAAAGACCGCGAGTCCTTCAAGGCCCTTGACTTCTTTCTCAAAGGCCTCAATGACGAGCAGAAGAAATCTGTTATCAGCCCTGCCGGCAGAATTCTTTGCATTGCAGGCGCAGGCTCCGGCAAGACGGCAGTCCTGACAAAGAGGGCGGAATTTCTTGTAAAGCTAAAGTCCGTTGCCCCCGAAAAAGTCCTTTTGATCACCTTCACAAGGAAGGCGAGGCATGAGATGGCTGAAAGGGTTAAGAGCACGCTTGGCAGGGATGCCCATATTGAAACCTTCAACTCTTTCTGCGAAAAAATTCTTCAGGCCCATAATGACATTGCTTACGGGAAGAAAGTCTCGGTCATTTCCTACGCTGAAAAGATAAGGCTGGTGAGGCGAGCACTTCAGTCAATGAACACTGACATGGAAAAGGCTGTTGATGCTTATTTCAGCGCTTCCCAGAGAAGAGCCAGGACTCCTGACCAGCTTGCCCTGACTTTCGTCAATGACTGCTTTGAAATCAGGGATTATTTCAAGTCAAAGGGCACTGGCTTGTCAGGGCTTCTGAAGCTGACTAAAAACAGGGACAGGAAGCTGGACTTTTTCACAGGGGGGTTGGACGGCGTTGACCTTGTTTGTGGCGTGTGCAGGTTTATAGAGTCGCAAATGGAGAAGCAAGGGCTGAGGGACTATGCTGACCAGTTATTAGACGCTGTCAGGCTTTTCAGGTCGCATCCTGAACTAATGCCAAGGTACGGGCATATCCTGATTGATGAGTACCAGGACATCAACCAGGCACAGATAGATTTGGTGGAGCTGCTAAACCCGGAAAACATTTTCGCTGTTGGGGACCCGAGGCAGTCTATTTTTGGCTGGAGGGGCTCTGATATAAGGCATATTCTGCAGTTTGAGCAAAAATACCCTGACTGTGAAATAATTACGCTGACAAAGAACTACAGGTCAACAAGCCATATTGTTGAGCTGATGAATGCTGCCATTAAGGACATGAAGCTCCCAAACCTTGCAGCCGTGAACAGTGGGAAAAAAGAAATGCGGCTTCTTAAGTTTGAGAATGAGCAGGCAGAGAACGAGTTCATCATGCAGCGTATTGAAAACTCCAATGAAAAGGTTTTCATCCTTGCCCGGACCAACAAGCAGCTCTCTGCTCTGTCTGAGTCAATGAGGAAAAGAAACATTTCCCATTCAATCAGGAACGAGTTTGATTCAAGCCATGAGGAAGAGCAGGTTACCTTGGCAACAATCCACGCAATAAAAGGCATGGAGGCTGACACTGTT
>JACPIG010000121.1 GCA_016188205.1 Candidatus Woesearchaeota archaeon | reverse complement strand
TTTAGCCTATGTGCTGCCATCATCAGGAACACGTTTGTCTTGCCCATCCCTGTGGGCAGCACTACCAGTGTGTTCTTGGCAGCGCATGTTGCGAATATCGCTTCCTGGTAAAGCCTTGGAGTGAAGTCTTTTATCATGTTGCGTTGCTGTGTTATCAGTGCAGCATATTTAATGTTTGCTCAGAAAGTCTTCCCAAAGAGTTTCTTGTCAAATATCTGGTAGCTGGTTATGTTGCCTGTGATGAACAGCGCAAGCAGCACGAATATGTCAGCAACCCTGTTTCCCACTACGTATCCTATCGCAAATCCTGAAACCAATAATATGTAGGGGAATAAGGAAACATTTCTTTTGTTATATAGAACTGTTCCTGTCACCAGCCCGAAAAGAAAGAGTGTGGTGTAGCTCATGGCGGCGTTTCTTATTACAAATCCGAGCAGAGCGCCTAAGACTATGAATACTATGAAGAATACCTCTACCCATGCTGTGAATATTTCAAAGCCTTTTCTGCTCTTCATGATATACAGGTTCATTGGCAGGAAAGGCGTCTTATGACTATGAGATTTATAAATTATTTGCAAATTCAGCCGCCATGTTCACAGCTTCTTCTCTATCACAAAATAGTAGCCGAGCCAGAATATGAGCGCGGCAAGTATTGAGCCGAGGACAACAACCCACCATGTAAACCCTTTGAGCATAAATATGGTTATTCCAATCATTGCCCCGTATGACAGGAAGTATAGCCATCTGCTTGCGAACAGAACCTGTATGCCGTCAAGCACAGGCAGGGGCAGCATGTTTGTGAGGGCGAAGAGTATGTTCACAAGCACTATCTTGTCAGAGAGCGGCTGCGGCAGTATAGGAACTGCCTTGAAGAATATCGCAACGACCATGTTTGCCACCGGTCCCATGAGAGAGACGGCTCCAAGGTGGAAGTATCCGAGCTGGTATCTGAAATACCCTACCCTGTGCTTCTCTATTATGTTTATGAACACTCCTCCATAGGCAAGGAATATGATTTTGCCATAGCTCATGAAGCTCAGTATAAGCCCTGCTATGAGCCCGTAGAAGAACGGCTTGTATGTTGTCTTGTAGCCCTGTTCAAGCCCTGTTACGCGGTGCGCTGTCTCGTGTGCAAGCACAGCTATTGCAACCGCTATCAGGGCGATGAGGAAGTTTGCCAGCCAGAACTGCAGCTCAAACTTGTCTCTTCCGTCATTAAACCCCACTATGAACGCCATCACCAGGATGGAAACGAGAAGCCATCGCAGCTCTATCTTGCTGAACGCATAATACCTTTTTGCCTTGTCTATGAGGTTATACGGGTCTACTGGCATATTGCTTTTTTTGGCGTGCGTGTTTTTAAATCCTTCTGTTTTTTTCCGAAAGGTTTATACATTAATCATGATTAATGTATAATTAAGATGATTATACCGATAAGCAGGGGGCAGCAGATAACCATACCGTCAAAGTACAGGAGGATGTTTAAGATGGATAAAGGCAGCAAGATTGAGTTGCTTAAGAAGGGCAACAAGCTGATTATTCAGCCTGTAGGGGAGGATTTAGTCTATTTGTTTGACAAAGCTATGGGCATAAAGCCGAAGCGCGGGATGACTGCCAGGCAGATGGACGAGCTTGTTGAAGATGAAATGCTTGAAGAGCCGTAATAAAGCGAAAGGTTTAAATATTAGTTATATGTATAATTATACTATGATAAAGACCGTGGCAAAACTTAAGGCGTGGGGGAACTCCCTCGGGGTAGTCGTCCCGAAAGAAGAGCTGAAGGCTGAAAACCTTGGGGTTAATGACGAAGTGGAGATTACTGTAAAAATAAGGGAAAACCCTTTGCGCGCGGCTTTCGGGCTTGTTAAAAATGCGCCTGTAAAAACAAGGAAGTCCAAAGAAGAGCTCCTGAAGGAAATAGACGAGGCATTTAAAAGCAGGTATGATGAGCTATGAAATTTTTTCTTGATACTTACGCGCTCATTGAAATGGCTGAGGGAAACGGCAGTTTTGATAAATACCTTGACAGTGAATGCATGACACTGAAGGATAATTTAGCCGAACTTTATTACTATATGCTGAGAAGATACGGAGAAGAAGCGGCCGATAAAGAACTTGGTTATTTTTCCAAAATAGCAGCAGACTATAACATAGCTGTAATCCCGCATGCTGTTAAGCTGAGGCTGCTTGAAAATAAGAAGGGAAGGAACCTTTCTTACATTGATGTGCTTGGGTATGCGTTCGCCAGGAAAAACAGTTTTATTTTTCTTACTGGCGACAGGGCATTTGCAAAACTTGAGGGTGTGGAGATAGTAAGGTGAAAATTCAATCTTTAAGCACAAACCTGTCCAGAACTTTTCTTGCCTTTTCCCTGTTTTCCTGGTGCCTCTTCAAAAACGCAGTCAGCTTGTCTATCAGAATCTGCTTCAGCTCTCCGGTAAGCAGCGCCCCACTCACGTAGTCATCATGTATCTTCTTTAGCTTTTCATCATTTTCCTCAAAGAACGTGAGCCACTGGTAGCTTACGTCCACGTCAGGGTTTCCGCCCTTTTTCCTGTGCTCAGATATTGTGTCCCTTCCGCCTGAGAACGCATACTTTCTTATCTTTCTTTCAACTGTTTCCGGAGGGTCTGTTGTGTAGACCGCAGTCTCAGCAACAGATGCAGACATCTTGCCCCCAGGCCCTGTGAGCGGGGGCAGGAACCTGCAGTGTATTGCGGCAGGCTTGTAGTAGCCAAGCTTTGGCGTTATGTCCCTCGTGACCCTGAAGTGCGCATCCTGGTCTATCGCATACGGGATGAGACATGGCACATTTCTGCCTTTAAGCACAGAAGGCAGGAATGCAGGCACGCTCTGAACAGAAGTGAAAAACACCTCCCCAACATTGTCGCTGTCCTTGAAGCCGAAAACCGCTTTTGCAGTTGACACTGTCAGCTTCTTCGCAACCTTCAGAGCCTGCCTGTAAAGAGTTTTTGAATAATCAAGGTCAGAGAATATGAACGTTTTTCCCTGCCTGAAGCCAAGGGCGATTATGTCCAGAGCGTTCTCGTAAGCCATCCTGTTCGTCTCTTCCATGGTCAGCTTCTCGTTGAACAGGAACTTCTCGTCGTCAGTCAGCTGGAACCAAAGCTCAGCATCAAACCTGTCCTGCAGCCACTTTGTGAATATCCAAGGAATCAAATGCCCTATGTGGGTGTTCCCGCTTGGACCCCTGCCTGTGTAAAGGTAGAACTTGTTGCCTTTCTCGTATTCGTCAAGCAGCCATTTTAGGTCGCGGTGGGAAAAGAATATCTTCCTCCTAAGAAAGTGGTGCAGCTCTCCGCCTGCATTCCTCCTGAGCCGCGCAAGCAGCTCATCTGTCAGTGGCTCTGTGCCGAACTCCTTTATAAGCCGGTTGTAGTCTATGTCGCCCTCTACTTTCCAGGGAGTTACTGTGAACTTCTTTGACATGTTGCTTAATCCTCTTTGCAGGTTATATAAATTTTGCTGCCATTTTTATTTCAATGTCTGTAAGCGTTAATGTGTCACAATATTCGAACAGCCTTTTATTTATTTCAAAGTTCCTTTTAATCTTATGCGGTTTTTCAAACAATTCAGGGTATTTAACCAGGGTTTGGATGATTTTCATCAAAAACGTGTGCGTTACTGCCAAACTATTGCAGCCTGCATTATCAAACAAGTGCCTGATTCGCTTTTTAATGCTGTCCCGTGATTCAAGAAGCTGGTCATTGATAAAATCGTGCAGGAAGTTGGCCCTTGCCTTAGTGCTGGAATAAGTTTTCTCTTCCAGGTTGTCAAGTGAGAAAGTCACTTCATTAAGGTCCGGGCACACTTTTAAAGGGATTTCGGGCAAAAAGAGTTTTTGTATTATCTTTGCCGTTTGTATTGCCCGTTTTTTGGGTGAACTGAGAATAATTTGCACGGACTCATGGTTTTTGATTAAGGTGTTGTTTAAGACGAATTCTTCTGCATCAGGAATTAAAGCTGGCGATATCCTTTGCGCGGAAAGGTTTGCATAATACTGGAGCTCTTTTTTCCCCAAATTGCCGTAAGGCGCTGTCTTAATTAAAGTGATTGTTGGCATCTAATATATCCTCCTGTCAAAATTTAAGACAGGCACCCTTATAAGAGTGCCGCAGGGCTTTTCAAGGGCTAATTTCGGGTTGTTATACGCAGGGACATTCAGGGTCCTGTGAGAAGTTATAATCGCGTTTCTGCTTCTTGCAATATCTCCCAACGCCGCATACTGCGCCATCGTCCTTATTGTTCTTGGAAGCAATTCACTTAGGCTGCTTCTGTGGTAAAGCCTTTCATAAAGGCCGCTCCTTCCTTCGTGCACTTCATTAACAAATTTTCTGAATTTCGCATCGTTTTCCATAGCATTCTTTATGTGCGCTTCATATTGCTCCTGCCTTGCACTGAAATCCCCGAATTCATCAGTAAAACCGGCAGAGCGCACTTTACTTCCGTTTTGCGGCGTAATGAGCGCTTCAAGATATTCACCTGTGGCAGATATGGTTGCCCTTACTCTTCGCAAGGCTTCTTCATGCCTGACATTATTGACAGTCAGAGTAAAATCATCTTCTATTTCTATGTCAGCAGTCAGAACTGAAAGATCATATGGAATTCCGTGCATATCAAGAATAGGGAGAAACCTTTCTGCAAACTCTATTTGGTATGTGCCTAAAAGGCTTACATCATCTCCAAGCCCGCCAAAAGTGTATACAGAGCCATCATGCTTGTAATCAGGGCATGATGGTGCCATTATTTGGACAGGTCTCTTTGCCGCCAGATTTGCCGATACAGTTCTGACAAGGGCTTCTAAGTCAGGTTTTCCTGCAAGCCCCAACGAAGCGGCTTCTCTGTCGATTACCTCAGAAGCACCAATTGCCGTCCTGAATACTTGCTCTTTTTCTTCATCAGGAATATTGCTGTCGCTTAAAACACCATAAGCGGCATGCTTAGCAGTTTTTATTGCCGAGTTGTGTTCTCTTGCACTGCGCTGGGTAGTTTTCATTCTTGTTCGCCTCAGACAGTCATAGTATTATTTTTGCAATGGGCAAAAGCAGCTTCAGCTGTAATAAGACAATGAATGTGTGCGTTGTCAGGAAAACGATGAGG
>JACPIG010000016.1 GCA_016188205.1 Candidatus Woesearchaeota archaeon | reverse complement strand
CTTGTCTTTCCGCCAAACTTGCTTAGGTCAGCTTTTCTTCCGACCTCTGTTCCAAGCCCCTGGTCGTACTGCGTGTATGTCATTGGCGCGCCTGAGCGCCTTCTCTTGTCGCCTGACTCAGAGTCAAACTCCCGCCATTCCTGGCCGAAGTCAACCATTTTGTCTTCAACAACGAGCCCGCAGTCCTTGCAGATGACTTCTCCTTTTTCCTTGTTCCAGAATAGGTTTATGCCCCCGCATTCAGGGCATTTCTTGACGTAGTCCGCCATTCCTTGCCTTTTCCCCCAATACAGGCTTGCCTGAACAACAACAAATTTTATAAAGGGGAAACGTAACTTGTATTTAAAGCTTTCGGTCTTTTCAGGCGGTGAGGCGGCATCAAACCTTTAAGAAGGCGGCATTATAAATCTTTCTTTTGAGAGACAAAGTCAACTAACGAGTGATAGCCAAGCTGAGCCCTTGTCAATAACAAGGGTTACTTTGTCTCCCCCTCGCTTACCGTGGGGGAGACAAAGTAAGTTCAGCATTACTGAACCTCAGCTTGGCTTTAATCAACAGTTTTGCCAATCAACTTGACTTTATAGACCCATAACAACATTTAAATCTCTCGCAGGCTTATCTGCCCTTAATGTCACTGGAATACGCTGCGGAAAGCCTGGGCAAGCAGGAATTCTTGAAGAGGGCGCTTGAATACAATCCGAACGCCAATGTGCAGCTTATTGAGAAGGCTTATGATTTTGCTGAGGCGTCTCATGATGGGCAGAAGCGCCTTTGCGGCAGGCCGTTTTTCATGCACTGCAAGGACGTTGCTTATATGCTGGTTAAGCTGCGTCTTGACACGGCAACTATTTGTGCAGGGCTTCTTCATGACGTGCTTGAGGACACTGGTAAGAAGCCTGAGCAGCTGGGGAAGCTTTTTGGCGAGGAGATACTTGGTCTTGTTCAGAGCGTGACTAAGATAAGGAGCATAAGCCTTGGGAGCAAGGAGGAGGAGAGGGCTGAAAACATAAGAAAAGTCCTGCTGGCCACGATTAAGGACATCAGGGTTATACTGATAAAGCTGGCTGACCGGCTGCATAACATGCGCACGTTAAAGTATACTCCTGAGGAAAGCAGGAAGGCTGTTTCAAGGGAGACTCTTGACATATATGTGCCTGTGGCTTACAAGCTGGGCATGTATAAGATAAAGTCGGAGCTTGAGGACCTTTGCCTGAAATACCTTAACCCTTCTGTTTATCAGGAACTCAAAAGCAGGGTTTCCAAAAAGAAGGAGGAGAGGGAGGGCGAGGTTAAGAGCATAATCATCCAGATAAAGAAGGCACTTGCGAACAAGGGTCTCAAGGCGGCAATCACAGGCAGGGCGAAGAATTTTCACAGCATCTACAGGAAGATGGTTAAGAAGGGCATACCTTTTGACCAGGTGCATGACCTCTCTGCGATAAGGATAATGGCAGAAAGCCCTGATGACTGCTACAGGATTCTCGGATTGCTCCATTCCACCTGGACGCCTATCCTGAAGAATTTTGATGATTACATTGCAGCGCCCAAGCCTAATATGTACCAGTCCCTGCATACTGAATTAATAATGGGCGGCAAACCTGTGGAAGTGCAGATAAGGACTTGGAGGATGCACCACATAGCTGAGGAGGGCATTGCCGCGCATTGGCTTTACAAGGATACTGAGCGCGACAAGAAGTTTGACCGCAGGATTGCCTGGCTGAAGCAGATTCTTGACTGGCGCATGACCTCTGCATCTGCACAGGAGTTTGTTGAGAGCCTGAAGATTGACCTTTTCAAGGACGAGATATATGTTATTACTCCAAAAGGAGACGCGATTCCTCTGCCTGAAGGCTCAACCCCTGTTGATTTTGCTTATGCTGTTCACACCGATGTTGGCAGCCATTGCGTCCGGGCAAAGGTAAACAACACAATAATGCCTCTGGACGCTGAGCTGAAAAGCGGCGATGTTGTGGAAATAATTACTGCGAAGAACGCTTCTCCGTCAAGGAACTGGCTTCAGTTTGTCAGGACTGACAATGCGAAGGGCAAGATAAGGCAGGCATTGGGCATTGTTGCTGTTCAGCAGCGTGCTTCTGAGGAGCCCCTTGATGAGGAACAGATTGCTGCCATGGTTGACTTTCCAAAGGCTTCGCTGCTGAAAATTTCAAGATGCTGCAGCCCGAAGCCAGGCGAAGGCATTGCAGGCTTCAGGATGAAGGACGGCAAGGTAGCTGTGCATAAGGCGCTGTGCGATAACCTGAAGCAGTCAGGGCAGGAAAAGTGGATTCCGATGGGCTGGAAACTGCGTGAGGCAGAAAAGCCGGTCAGGCTGAGGGCTGAGGTGATTGACAGGACAGGGCTTTTCCAGGAGATTCTCGGCGCCCTGGCTGCAAGCGGAATAAAGATAGCTGCAATTAACACGAAGAACGCGAAGGACAAGCTGTATCTGCTGCTGGAAATAAAGCCGTTAGCCCGGAGCACACTGGACGAGGCGATAAGCGCCGTGAAGCAGGTGAGGAATGTTGTGGATGTCAGGATAGAGTAGCTGTTAAGGGGTGGTTGTGGTTATGCTGGTGCTTGTTGCAATTTAAAAATCAGCAGGTATAACTCTGGCGCCTTGCGCTTTTGCAGCATTGGCAACTGCAATAAAAAGATCCATGCCTTGCCGGTGCAACTCATCAGGGTTGGGCGTTCCAAATTTGTTGTTGTCCTCATCATAAACTATGCCATCAAATGCTTTGGCATAATATACGGCCAGATCGCTCATCTGTCCTATTGTCACCCTTGAAACGGATACTGTGGTTTCCAGCCCTACATAATAAGTAGGCTCTCCTCTAGTGAATTTTGCTATCTGGAATGGCAACTTAAACCAAGGCGCAACATCTTCCAAATGTGGAAATTGAGCGGCAAATTCGTATAATTCCCTATCTGCCCGGATTGTATACCCTTCATTTTCAGGACAAGACGGTCTTGCAGTTAAAGGCTCGCGCACGCTGCTCCCGGTATGCTCCACGGCGATTGTGCGCAATTGCCCTGAACTTCCTAAGTTATCCCTCATAAATTTCTGCACCAGTCCTTCTGGGACCTCAATTCCTGCAAATCTTGCGAGGGCAATACGCTCATCAATGCTTTTTTTATCATAAGCATCACTAACTATTTCGGGGAT
The DNA here is from genome assembly GCA_016188205.1 of Candidatus Woesearchaeota archaeon. Classification (GTDB taxonomy): domain Archaea; phylum Nanobdellota; class Nanobdellia; order Woesearchaeales; family UBA10216; genus JACPIG01. The sequence continues at coordinate 2,912 of JACPIG010000016.1, read as the reverse complement.
TTGCTTTAAAGCAATCAGGATTCTGTTTCCGCCTGCGTTTGGAACGTTTGGAACCCATCGGTAAGTTTCATAGCCTTCTATTGGGATCGCAGGTTCAAGCTTTAATGGCGCTACTAAATCAGAAACGGTTGGTTGCCTTTTGCAGTATATATCTATGTTGATGGTCATGTTCTATAAACTCCTCTATGCTGCTCTTAAACCTTGCAGCGCTCTTTCGTAGAAGCGCATGATTCTTGTTGTGTCTTCGTATGCGTCGGCGCTTAAAAGTTCAGATAGCCTTTCATCGCTTGCATTAGCAAGCTGCCCAATAGTCTTTATGTTTCCAGCTGCCAACTTTCTTGATATAAAGCCGTAGAGTATGAAGTTTGTTGGGCTTTGGCTAAGCGCTTCGCCTGTCGGGAAATGAACTGTTCCCGAGCCTCTTAGTGAAAGCCCAAGGTAGCCGAGCGCGGTCATTATGTACTGGATATTTCTTTTGCCAGCGTCGTCGAAGTTTCTTAGCTCGTATTCGCTAAACTCAGCCAGCTCGCCAATGCTGGTTACAGGGGCAAGCCTTTCTCTTTTAACAGAGTGCCTTATTAAGCTATTCACAACACGGCGGGGCACTCCAAAGTCCGATATTGGCATTTCATAGTACTGTGCATCAATTGTACGTGGTGTGCCACGGTAGCCTGCTCCCGAAATGTATTCGCCCTGCGCTTGTTCAAGGCGGGCTTCAAGTTCTGCATTGCGTTCTTCAGCCGCCTCAGCACGCGATCTTTGAGCCAGATATGCTTTGTAGAGTGTTTCTTCATAAGCAGTGGCTGGCCTGTGCCATTTTCCTTTCACCGCGTTTCCAACCTCTTCCACAGTCTCTTCCAAATGCAGCTTGTCAAATCTATCCATATGCGTAGAAACATATTTTTTCAAACGTGTCAAAGAGGTTTTATGAGACTGATAAATCGCCCTGCGGTCAACATTTTGGCCTCTTCGGCCGCCTGCTTTGGCAATCGCAGAATAAGGCTCGCCAGCCAATCTCCTTCTTAGAATGGCAGCATACCTTTCACTTATTATGCCTTCTGAAATAGCAGCTTCTATAAGTGAACTGTACTTTCCTTCAAAGCCTTCTGCAAAGTAAGGATGCCTTTCTTCAAAGCCGGTCCTGATTTTGGCAACATATACTGCTGCACGTTCTTCAAGAGTTTTAGCCATGTTTTTGCATTATGCATATATGTTGATGGTCCTGTTCTATGTGTGCTGCTTAGCTGCTTATTCTGTCCTTAGCCCCTCCAGTGCTGCTTGGTAGTAAGTCATTATCCTTTCAATGCTCCGATACAACTGGCCCGACTTGCTCCGAAGAAGAGCAGGCAGTTCATCTTGTCTTGCAACAAGCTCGCCTATTGTTCTTATTCCTGCCTGACTTAATTTATCCACAACGAATTTTGTTGGGAGTATGAGCCCTGTCGGGCTTTGCCTGAGGGCTTCTCCTGTTGGGAACGGCTTTGGCTCTGAGCCTTTGAAGCCGTAGCCAAGGTATCCTAATGCTGTTTCAATGAAGCGCAGGCCTACTTTTCCGATGTTTTTACTGATGACAAGCCTGCCATCTGGCGTCTTCAACCTACGATACCTATTATTCCCAAAACTGCCCGGGTTAAGTTCTTCTCTGGTGTACTCCCTCAACTGCTCCGCATATTCAAACCTCATTCTCAAAAGTGCGTTTTCATAAAGTGTTGGCACGCCAAAGTATTTTATAGGCGTGAGGCTGGTCGTGTCCGGCCTGCTGAGAGTGCCTATAACCCAAGGTGCCTTTGCAGTTCCACTGGCATCAGCTAATTTTTCCTCAAGCCCGGCAACCCGTTTTTTAAGCTTAACACCCAGTGCCCTTTGCTCTAAAAGCGACGCATAGAGAAATCTTTCATAAGCCGTGGCTTCTCTGTAGCCTCTTCCGTCCACCATTCCCGAAATCCTGTCCAGAAGCGACTTATCAAATTCTTGTCTGTGCCCGTGAACGTACTCCTTCAAGTTTCTTAAAGCTCTTGCATGGATTTGCTGAATCGCTCCGCTGGTGACTTCTTGTCCATTTGCGCCGCCTGTTTCTGCAATTTGTTCATACGTCTCACCAGCCAGCGCCCTTCTTAAGACCTCAGCATCTCTTTCAATCAGCCCTTTGACGGTTCTCGCGCGTTCTGAAACAGCAGCATCAATTAATCTGAGATAATCCTCAATGAAGCTCTCCAAACGCACAGCGCCTTCTGCAAAGTAAGGGTGTGCTTCTCCAAGACTGCCGCTGATTTTGGCAATGTAGGCAGCTTGCTGTACAGTATTAATCGCCATAAAGTGTCGCTACTATGTAGGCACTATTTAAGTGTTTTGGTTTGGCATCAGTGTTATTCCATTAATAATATTTTTATCAGTAATTTATTAATATCCGAATAGGTCTCCGATAAGCATGCAGGTTACTGAACTGATATATTTGCTTGTGCATCCGGGTTACACAATAAGCAGGCGAGTTGGCGCCATAGGCCTGGGCATGGAGAAATCCGAAGCCGATTCCGTATCGCGCAATGTTGAAATAATGAGAGAGCTATGGCTTGAGTCAATAGAAGAGGTTGAAAGGAACCCTTCGCATTACCTTGCCATTGTCAATTCTGTTGAGCTTTCTCCTGAAGCTATTGAGTTAGTGAAACACCCGTACTCCAATCCTTACAGGGCGCTGTACAGGCAAATAATAGAACGCGCTGCAATGCTTGAGAAAGGATTCTTTTTGTTTTCGCCAACAATAAGAGAGGCAAATGTGGCAAAGGAAACGCTTGAAGGCAGGCTTGTCAGGGCTGCATGGGAAGGGAACTCAATTATTTATGACCCTGCAGCAACAAGATTGGTTGCTTTCGGAGAGCACGCCGGGTTGGAAGTTGCAATGTTAAGAGGTTATC
>JACPIG010000120.1 GCA_016188205.1 Candidatus Woesearchaeota archaeon | reverse complement strand
TGGCTCAGTTTTGACTCGTCCTGTATCAGGAATTCTCTGTCGCCTGCCGCATAGCTTATCAGCCCTTTCTTTGCAGCCTCCTTGAGTGCGAGTTCTGACTCTGCGCTCGCTGGTATGATTGTGTAGTTAGAAAACTTCTTTTTCAGCCTTTCATAGTTGTTCCTTCCTGCTTCAGTATCTGCCTTGTTCGCCGCTATTATCATGGGCTTTGTTTTCTTTCTTAGCTCTGTTGCGAACCTTTTCAGGTCCTGCTCTGTCCATTTTGCAGCGTTCTCCGCATCAAGCTTCAGCTTCTCTATCAGTTCAGATACCATTGGTTCTGTTGCGTTTAGTCCGGAAAACTGCTTTGCTATTGCTATGCTTGGCTTCTGCTTCTCCATTGCCGCCTGTTTTGAGAATTTTTCCCACGGCTTTTTGAGTATTGCCTCGTACCATAAGTCAAGCTCCTCTTCAAGGAAGGCTATGTCATTCTCAGGGTTGTAGCTTCCTTCTGCTACTTGTTCTCCGTTGGCGTTTGTTGAGCCTGAGGCGTCTATTATGTGGATAAGCACGTGCGCCTGCCTTAAGTCATCAAGGAACTGGTTGCCGAGCCCTTTTCCTTCATGCGCCCCTGGAACAAGCCCTGCGACGTCAAGCAGCTCAACAGGCACAAATCTTTCTCCGTTTATGCAGTAGCCTTCTCTGGGGTTGCATTTTACTCCAAAGTGCCTGTCAGCGCAGGTTGTCCTTACATAGCCCATTCCCCTGTTGGGCTTTATGGTTGTGAATGGGTAAGGGGCTATGGCTGCCTCTGCGAGTGTTGCTGCCTTGAAAAAGGTGCTTTTTCCGCATGACGGCTTGCCTACTATGCCTATCAGCATTTTTGCCTCTGTTGGTGGACTAACATCGATAGTTTAGTCGCTGGCGAAGGGTACTTGCGAGTGAGCTCGTGTGCTCACTCGCTCACAAGTCACTGGGTTGCCCCCTTCGGGGTGCAAGTTAAGCCTTTGGCTTAACTGCACAGTTAGAGCTTTGCTCTAACTTGTGCTGAGAGCTTTGCCGAAGGCAAAGCGTCCAGCCATTATTTTCACTTCAATGTTAATGAATATTGTTCTTTTTATATGGATAATTTCAAAAGCTTTATAAATTATTGTTGCAGTAAGGCTGTCATGGCTAGTCCTACGATAACCCTTCCTGAGCTGGAGATTATTTACAGGGATGTGTGGGTTATGCAGTACCTTTACAGGGTTATGCATTACTGGCTTATTGAGAACGGCTGGCGGGACTCAAAGGGCAATGTTGACCATGAAAGCATGGAGATTCTTTACATGGAGAGGCGCGGCACAACTTTCAGCCCTTCACACCGCGAGCTGAGGATTTGGTGGAGGCTCACGAAGCAGCCCGCATTCTTTTTCCAGCAAAGCAGCTATTACGAGTACAGGATGGATGTTGACTTTAACGTTATCCAGATGACTGATGTTGAGATTATGAAGGACGGCCAGAAGGTTAAGGCGCAGCACGGCGAGCTGAGGCTTATGATAAAGCCTTATATTATTCTTGAGTCAAAAGGCGGAGAGTGGAAAAATCATCCCATACTCAAGTTTATTGAGGGCTATTTCAGGGCGAGGATTCTGAAGCGCACCCTGGAGGATCACAAGAAGGAGCTTTACAGGGACGCGTACCGGTTTCAGGGCATGATTAAGAAGTATCTTGAGCTTAAGACGTTCCTGCCCGAGATTGAGGTCTTCCACCAGAAGTTCGAATACATATAATTTGTTTAGTAATAGTCAGTGGTGCGCCAGACTGGGGTTGCGCCCTTCGGGCTGCAATTTGGCTTTGAGCCAAATGCACATTTGAGCTTTGCTCAAATTGTGTCTGGAGCTTTTGCCAACAGGCAAAAGCGTCGCACCATTTAAGTCGTTAGAAACTTCACTTAACAACATTCCTATACTGATATACCAAAACCTTTTTATACGTTTGTTGCAAAAAAGGTGCATCATGATTGAGGTCCTAAACAGGTTTATCCGGCAGGTCTTCAGGAACTGGTTCAGGAAGAAGAGGCATATAAAGCTTGGTCTTTATGGGCCTCCGAACGGTGGCAAGACTACCCTTGCAAACCGCATATGTGTTGACTGGCTTGGTGAGGAGATGGGAAAGACAAGCCACATTCCGCATGAGACAAGGGAGATTCAGGTAAAGGAGCAGATAAGCATCAAGTCAGGCAAGAAGGAGCTTTCGTTCAATCTTGTTGACACTCCCGGAATTGCGACGAAGATTGATTATGAGGACTTCATAAAGGCAGGTTTAAACGCAAAGGAGTCCAAGAAGCGCGCGAAGGAGGCTACAAAAGGCGTTATAGACTCTATTAAGTGGCTTGACGAGATGGATGCGGTTATTGTTGTTCTTGACTCAACCAAGGACCCTTACTCACAGGTAAACATAACACTTATAGGCAACCTTGAGGCAAGGAAGATTCCTTTGCTTATAGTTGCGAACAAGTCTGACCTTAAGAGGGCGAATATCAAGAAGGTTCAGGCTGCGTTCCCGCAATACAGCGTAGTAGGAATATCTGCCAAGTATGGCAACAGCATGGACAGGTTTTATGAGCAGCTTTTTGAGGTGGCTGGCTGATGCTGACGCTTCAGTTCATTCCTTTCAGCGAGATTTCAGGGCTGAGCCCGGAGAGGCGCCTTAAAAGGATACTTGACGCTGTGAAGGAGGACAAGATAGTGGTGCTTGAAGGTAAGTTGGCAAAGGAGGAGGAGACAGAGCTCATAAAGGCGACTATGGAAAGCATAAACGGCCGTTTCAAGGGCATTGAGATTTCGGTTGTGTCTTCTGACAGGAAGCAGGAAGGCGTTTTCAGGAAGCTCCAGAGGGGGCTTGTTGAGGCTCTTTCCGGCGCGAGGCAGGGCATGACTATAATCGGCCCTGCTACAATAATAAGGGAAATCAGGAAGGATCCTGACAAGGTGCAGCTGCTGACTGTTGAAGGAAGTCGCAACGGAAGGGCTGGTTTGAAGAAGAAAAGGCGTAAGTAATAGCAAAGTGCATTAATAATGAAACTTTCGATATGCACTTTGCTAAGGAGAAGGTAACAAAAATGCCTCACCAGTGCGTAAGGTGCAACACGTTTTATGAGGAGAACGCCTCAGAGCTTCTTAAGGGCTGCCCGTGCGGCGGCAGGCTTTTCTTCTTCATAAAGAAGGAGAAGCTTGAGTCTATGAAGGCTGCTGCTTCTAAGCTTACAGAGGTGGAGAAGGTCCAGATAGAGAAGGATGTCCTTGACATTATAGGCGAGGACGAGGAAACAGACGAGCCTGTTGTTCTTGACCTTGAGACCATACGCATTCTGAAGCCCGGCAAGTACGAGCTTGACCTTGTGCAGCTCATGAAGAACGAGCCCCTCATCTACAAGGTTGACGAGGGCAAATACCTTATTGACCTGATAAGGAGCTTCAGCTCAGGAAAGAAGTAGGAAAGTATAGTAACTGACAAAAGTTTTTATACATAAATGTCAGTTACTATGTTTGCCAGACATAACAATTTGTATGATTATTTATGTCTGGCATTATAGGATAGGTTTTTATAACTGCTGTGTTTTTCTGTTTCCCATGCTCCAGAAGTACAGGCAGACAACTTATGAAACGTGCCTTGCAGTGTCGCTGTTGCAGGCTGTTGGCAGGGTTAAGCCGGTTAAGATAACGAGGAAGCTGGAGCTTGCCTGCATATTGCATTCAATGATGTTCAGCAGGGCTGACTTTGCGGCCGGGCATCTTGACTTTGTCGCAAGAAGGTTCGGTGTCAGGGTTCTGAGGATTGTTGACAGGGGAAAAGGTGCTGACTATGTGAAAGGCATAAAGGTGCCGAATTCGCGAACCGAAGTCAAAAGAATAACTTTGGGGCTGGTTGACAGGCTTATTAAGGAATCGCCGATAATACTTTACATGGACAGCTATGCCCTGTTTGGATACGTGCATCTGCCGCACTTCGTAACCGTGGTTGGGAAGAAAAGCGGGAAATACAGGGTTTTTGACCCGTGGTCTGGCAGATACATGCTTCTTGACAGGGAAACCCTTTCAAGGGCGGTTTCTCTTCTGAGAAGCCGCATACGCCTTGTGCCGCAGGTTTTGGTAGTGGAATGAAGCCCACAATTTGGGAAAAATTTATATATGCATGCATGCATGCATGCGATTATGACGAGGGTTATTTCGCTGTCGGACACTGCTTATGAAAGCCTGAAGTCCCTTAAGAATGGCTCGGAATCGTTCTCCGAAGTAGTTAACAGGCTCACAGCGCCTGCTAAGAAAGCGTCGTTGCTTGATTTGGCAGGAAAATGGTCTGGAAGCAAGGAAGAGCTTGACAGAATAGAAAAAGAAATATATGCGTCAAGGAAAAAATTCAAATTAAGAAAGGTAGAATACTGATGTATTGCTTGGACACGGATTTGGTCATATCGTTTCTTAGGGGTTATGCTGACGCAGTAAAAAAAGTTGTGCAGTTGCAAAGATCGAGTGCTGACTTGTCAATCACCTCCATAACGCTTTGTGAACTATACAGGGGTGCATTCTTATCCTCTGATAAAGAAAAAAACTTGTCACTTGCAAACCAGTTCATTGAAGGGGTAACACTATTAACACAGGATAAGCTTAGTTGCCTGTTCTTCGGGCAGGATTATGCTTTGCTGAAAAATAAGGGCCTGCAGACTGGCGAAATGGATTTGATGATTGCCAGCATATGCAAGGCACATGATTGCGTTTTGGTTACCCGCAACATAAAGGATTTCAGGAACATCCCCAATTTGATGATAGAGAAATGGTAAGCAATGCTAAAGCGCCTTGCCCATATAAGCCCCTTCCCGTTCATACCCGAGCTTCCTGTAGTATTCCCTTGCTCCTATTCCTGACGTGACAAGCAGCTTGCTTTTGCCGAATTCTTCCTTGGCAATTCTTTCCGCCTCTGCCAGCAGCGCCTTTCCAAGCCCTTTGTGCTGAACTGCTTCAGCAGTCTGGAGCCCAAGCCCTGCTGCCGGCCCAAAAACATGAAGTTCCCTTATGCCTGCTGTTTCTGGTGTTATTTCTTTTCTAAAGGGCTTGTATGGAATCCTGAGCCTGCAGAATCCGAGGAGAAGGTCGTTTGCCTTGTCCTCTGCCGCAATAAATAGCTCAGTCCCGCCGCTTGACTCATAGTCTTTTCTTGCTATTTCAACGCTCCCAAAATCCACGTTTTTTGTTTTTGGCTCCCTGCAGCGTATGCACCTGCATTCTATCCCTTTTTCCTTTTTCAGCAGCTCCACATACTGCCTTAAATTTGTGCGGTCAACTCCTGCTGATGTAGCGTATGTTGGTATGTCGCGCTGCACCCTCATTACCCTGCAGTATTC
>JACPIG010000119.1 GCA_016188205.1 Candidatus Woesearchaeota archaeon | reverse complement strand
ATAAAGAAATGCGGCGAGTGCAACTGCACAGGCTACTTCAGAAGCACGCAGAGAATAGCCTTCGGAACGTTCACAACCACAACAACCTGCGGCAAATGCAGAGGAAAAGGAACACACATAACAAGCAGCTGCAGGGAATGCAGGGGAAAAGGAGCTGTTGTGAGAAATGTTAAGATAGAACTCAAGATACCGGCAGGGATAGAGGACGGAAGCAGGCTCAGGCTATCAGGAGAAGGTGACAAAGGAGACATACCGGGAAGCCTTTATGTGTTCATCCACGTCAAGCCGCACGCCGTATTTGAAAGGCAGGGAAACGACATAAGAGCCGAGATACCCATAACAATCACGCAGGCAGCACTCGGCGCAGAAATAGAAGTGCCAACGCTGAAAGGCAAGGCAACGATGACAATACCCTCTGGAACGCAGCCAGAAACAGTTTTCAGGATGAAAGGAAAAGGGCTTCCAGACCTGGAAACAGGGCACTACGGGGATGAAAAAGTAAAAGTGACTGTAACCGTGCCGGCAAAGCTCAGCAAAAGGCAGAAGGAGCTGCTTCAGGAATTTGAAAAAGAGGAGAAGAAGGGATTGTTTGGGAAGATGATTTGAATCATAATTTAGGGACTACACAAAATAAACAGGCGGTTGATTTAGGGATTACTTCCCCACCTCCCAAATACTGTGTTATAGGTTTTCATCAGGCTGAAATAAAAAAACTGCACAATATCCCTGTGTTGCGGCTGGAGCTTGCCAAGCCCAGCCTTGTCCGCAGATGCCAGTGACCGATAGTAAGCTTTCCTTCTGGCATCAGGAACAACAAGCACAGGAATCTTATTGTGGAGCAGTATGAGGTTTAACAGCACCCTCCCAGTCCGGCCATTGCCATCATAGAAAGGGTGTATCTGCTCAAATTTGTGGTGAAATGCTGCAGCGAGTATAAGCGGATGAAGGCGGGATTTGCTCCTATTATACCATTTCAGCAGGATGTTCATGTCGGTTTTCACATATTTCGCCGGGCTAGTCTCAAAAACAGCGCCAAAAACCCTCACATCATGCCGCCTGTAATCACCCGCTCTTGCATCAATATTCTTCATAAGAATTGAATGAATTCTTATTATATTTTCGTGATTAATTTTTGGATTCTTATCCAAAATGAATTGAAAAGCTTCCTTGGCATTAAGCTGATCATTAATTTCGCGAAGGCTTTTGCCACTTGGAGCAATTCCCTTATTCAGAAGCAGGTCAGTGTCCCGCAAGGTTAAAGTATTCCCCTCAATGGCATTCGTATTATATACATATAAAATAAGGAAATCGTTAAACATGTCCTGCCTCGTTTTCTCATCGAGCATTTTTAACTTATCGCCAAAATCTTTTTTTATCTCTTCTATCTTGTTTTTTTGTTCGGGGCTTAGGAACATATCTGATGTTTTCTCATCTTCTATCCTGAGTTCCTCCAGCGTTTCTTTCTTCACTTCTTCAGCCTTGGACCTGTATTTCTCCATAGCTCCCTGAAGCTGAGACCCGGTTAATTTTCCCCTACCGAGATAGGCGATGGTCTTTGTTCTTACCTTATCCCTGCAGCGGACAGAAACTTTCAGATAATTGTAAATATTCCCCGAGATACTCTTCCTTTCCAGGTACATGCCTGCAGTTAGGGATTACAAATATATAAATGTTTCTGTATTAGGGATTACAGCCGGAAGTTCTTATATACGCCTTTCTCTTGCTCTCGCCAAGCCTCTCAACAGCGTACCTGAGCATTGTTCTCGGCATCTGCCTGCAATGCCTTTCCAGAAAGCGCTCCTCAGCTGCCAGGTCCCTCTTGCCAATCTCCCTAAGCATCCAGCCAACAGCCTTGTGGATAAGGTCGTGCCTGTCAGCCAAAAGCAGCTCTGCAATCTTCAGAGAATCTTCAAACTCACCGTGTTTTATGAATTGAAAAGTGGAGATTATGGCAATCCTTCGCTCCCATAAATTCCCTGATTTTGCAAGCCGGTAAAGAATTGACTTGTCCTTATTGAGCAGATAGCTTCCCAAAATCCTGTCCGCTGACAAGTCAACCAAATCCCAATTGTTAACCTTAGCTGTGTTCTTCAGATAAAACCTGAAAATTTCCTTTTTCCCTTCTGCATCAGCTTTTCCATACTTTATCACCAGTATCAACAACGCAGTCAGCCTGAACTCATGTATTTTGCTTAAAAGAAGCTCCTGCAGGCCTGTCAGCGGCAACCACGCATATTTCCCTGCTATTTTTCTCTGACAGGGAACAGTTATCCCAAGAAAAACATCACCTTCACCATACTCTCCCTTCCCTGTCTTGAAAAACTTTGAAAGGATTCTCGCCTTTTCAGGATTTCCAAGTTTGTGAAGCTCCTTTTTCAGCCCGCTCAGCATAACCGGCAAAAATTCTGACAGATATAAAAATATTTGTGATAGACTACCGCAAACTATTTAAGCAGCCGCCCTCAAGGGTTAAGCTGGGGGCTGGTGTTTCAATGCATTATCATGCTGCTCAGATAAAACACGTCTTAAAGGAACTCAAAACATCCGAAAACGGCATCAGTTCCGAAGAGGCAGCGGCAAGGCTCAAAGAATACGGGCCAAACGAGCTGCAAAAAGCCGGAAAAAGAACAGCGCTTAAGATACTGCTTGAGCAGTTCCAGAACTTTCTCCTTTTACTGCTCATAGCAGCAGGGCTTCTCTCAGCGTTCCTTGGAAACCTCATAGAAGCAGGGGGCATGTTCTTCATAGCGCTCATCTCAGCATTCCTCGGCTTCATACAGGAATACAGGGCTGAAAAGGCAGTTGAGGCACTGAGAAAGATAGCAGCCCCAACGGCAAAAGTCCTAAGGCAAGGCTCTGTGCAGAAGGCAGCTGCAAGGGAAATAGTGCAAGGCGATATACTCCTTCTTGAGCAGGGTGACATAGTTGCTGCAGACGCAAGGATAATTGAGGAGCACAGCCTGGAGATAGACGAATCAGTGCTGACAGGCGAGTCAGTGCCTTCAAGGAAAAACAGCAAAGAGCTGCCTGAAAAGGCGTCCTTCGCAGACCAGAAAAACATGGCGTTCATGGGGACAACAGTAACTTACGGCAAGGCAAAGGCGGCAGTAACATCAACAGGCATGAAGACTGAGTTCGGAAAAATAGCCAAATCCCTGCAGGAGACAGAGGAGTCAAAAACGCCGCTGCAAGTAAAGTTTGAGGGGCTTTCCAAGCGCATAGGCCTTGCGGTCGTGGTGATGGTTGCTGTCGTGTTCCTGCTCGGGCTAATACAGGGAAGCGTATCAATGACAGACATGCTCATACTCTCAATAAGCCTTGCGGTTGCGTCTGTGCCAAGCGCGCTCCCGGCAATAGTCACAATAAGCCTTGCGCTCGGCGCCAATACAATGGCAAAGAAGAGCATGATAATCAAGAAGCTGCCTGCAACGGAAACACTCGGCTCAGTAACAGCCATATGCTCTGACAAGACAGGCACACTAACCAGAAACCAGATGACAGTAACCAGGCTTTACATTGGCAACGAAATCATAGAAGCCAGCGGAACAGGCTACGCGCCCCAAGGCAGCTTCACTGACGCCAAAGGAAGAAAGGCAGAAGGCAAAATTCTTGAAACCGCATTAAGGATAGGGCAGCTGTGCAACAACGCAAGGCTCACAGAGAAAGCAGGCAAATGGGAAGTCATGGGCGACCCCACTGAAGGCGCCCTCATCGTGGCTGCAAGAAAGGCAGGGCTTGACGCCAAGCCGCCAAAAGGGCTTACGATGGTTGAGGAGCTGCCGTTTGACTCCGAAAGAAAAAGAATGTCAGTCATATACAGGGACACAAAGACAGGTAAAACCTTTGCTTATGTCAAAGGCGCGCCAGACATAACGCTGAAGCTGTGCAGCAGGATATACGACATGGGCAGCGTCAGGGAAATAACAAAACAGGACAGGCAAAAAATCCTGGCAGCAAACAACGCATTCGCAGAAAGCGCGCTAAGAGTCCTCGCCCTTGCCTACAGGGAGCTGAAAAGCACTAATCATGACGTAAAAACCGTTGAGAAAGACCTTGTGTTTGCCGGGCTTGCAGGAATGATAGACCCGCCAAGGGAAGAAGTAAGAAAAGCTGTCGCCGAGTGCAAAGAGGCGGGGATAAGAGTTATAATAATAACAGGCGACCACCCCCTCACAACCAAAGCAGTCATAGGGCAGATAGGTTTCCTTGAAAAAGAAGACGTAATAATGACAGGAGAAGAACTTGACAGGCTGAACGACAGGGAACTTGACGAAAAGATAGAACACATAAAAGTAATAGCAAGGGCTCTGCCCATACAAAAATCAAGAATCGTGGATGCGCTGAAAAGAAAAGGGCACATAGTCGCGATGACAGGCGATGGCGTAAATGATGCTCCTGCGCTCAAAAAGGCAGACGTGGGCATAGCCATGGGCATAACAGGCACGGACGTTGCCAAGGAAGCCGCGGTAACGACTCTTGTTGACGACAACTTCGCAAGCATAGTAAATGCAGTTGAAGAAGGAAGAAACATCTATGACAAAATAGTCAAATCAGCAAGATACCTGCTATCATGCAACCTTGGCGAAATAGTCACAGTATTCCTCGCAGTGCTGCTGAGATTCCCAATACCAATGGTGCCACTGCAGATACTTCTCATGAACGTCCTGACAGACGGACTGCCGGCAATCGGCCTTGGAACAGAAAGCGCAGAGGAAGACGTCATGAAAAGGTCGCCAAGAAACCCCAAAAGCGAGCTGTTCACAGGGCAGATGCTCACCCTGACAGTAATGTTCGGCATCATAATGGGCATAGGAACCCTGTACATATTCAACCTTTACCTTAACCAAAACCTGAAGCTTGCACAAACAGTAGCGTTCACAACACTTGTCATGTTTGAGATGTTCGCAGTCGTAGGAAGCCGCTCACTCTATCCATTAAGGAAGCTCAACATATTAACAAACAAGTGGCTGTTTCTGGGCGTTACGACATCAATACTCATACAAATAGCAGTAATCTACTGGGCGCCCCTGCAAGTCCTGTTCAGCACAACAGCGCTAAGCACCAGCGACTGGCTGAAGATACTTGCCGTGTCAAGCCTCGGATTCTTCATGATGGAGCTTGGAAAGATGCTGGTAGTGGGCTTCAACAGGCAAAAGCAGGGAAAACAGGAAACAACGGCAACGGCTGCATAGGCAGACATAAGCTGCTGCACAAAACAGTCAGATGGCAAACGCAGAATACAAAAGCTACAAGGCAAACATAAGGAAGCTATACCTGCAAAAATTCTTTTCCAGCCTTTTTTTCCTGGGCGGCGTGCGCGTCCCATTCTTCACAGACTGGGGGAAAATAAGCTTCGCGCAGATAATGCTCCTCCAGTCATGGTTTGCACTCTGCCTCCTGCTGCTGCAGATACCCACAGGGGCAATTGCAGACCGAACAGGAAGAAAAAAAGCCATGGTGATAGCAGGAATATTCCATATCGCATTTGTTTTCGTATATGCAAGCGT
>JACPIG010000116.1 GCA_016188205.1 Candidatus Woesearchaeota archaeon | reverse complement strand
GCCGTAGCGTGAGACTTACGTCTGAGTTTTTGGTTATTGAGGCGGCTGTATTGTGTCACGATGGCGTGAGTTTGGATGGTGCTGAATTACCGCTTAATACGGCTAGACAACTGGTTGGTGACACCGACTATAGAGCCTTTGTTTTGTTGGCATATGCTGTTGCTGGTCGTGTGACTGAACCTGAAGTTCGCGCTTATGCCAGTGTGACGGATCTTTCAGACAGATTACATGGGCATCACCTAAACATAGCTCACACCGTCTGGAAGTTAGAAACCCATAAGCTGGAGAAGCCAGGAGACCGAGAGCCGCTAGCCGCCTTGGTCACGGGAGATCCTGATCTCGGTCACGCATAGCCTGCACAGAAGAATATTGACAGTTAATGTTTTTTCTATGAACTTTCTTTGGTAGCGCAATTTTGCCATCAATGCATCATTCTGTATTTCCTCACCACCGCGCTTATCCTTTTCTCCATCTCCTCAGCATTCTCAAACCCCTTCTCCATGTTCCTGAACTTGTGGCTGTGGTGTGTTGTTCTGCCGCTGCCTGATTTCCTGCTGTCCGCGTACTTGAGCTTTTTGTGCAGCAGCTCATGGTACATAAGATAATCTATCAGCTCTTCATTTCCCCTGAACACTTGGCTGACGCTTATGGTGTCTGTGTGGTAGTCGTAGCTTGCAAGCCGCCTTGCTGAGTTGTGCCATGCGAAGTTGGGCTTCTCTATGAGCCCGTCAAAGTATTTCACATTGACACGGTCAAACGCCGCTTCCAGTTCCGGGTCGCTTTTTGTCTTTGGCTGGCTTATGTGCAGGCTTCTTATGAAGTTGTTGTACAGGTCTATGCTTGTTGTGGGCTTTGCCTTTATGCGGAAAACCTTTGCTGCGAGTGACTGGAGGAGCCCTGCAACGATTTCCTCGCTGATGCCTTTCCACTCACTGCTCAGGCTGAACACTAGTATGTTTCCTGTCTTCCTGACATTTGCGCTGTACGGGCTGAACTTCCCTGAATACCTTATGCTTACCTGCGGTTTTGTGCCTTGTGGCAGGAATTCGTTAATAGAATCAATTAGCGCTGACATCTTTTTGTTTGGTTTCGCTTTTCAGCTTTAGCCGTATATGCTATCCGGATTTAAGCAATGGCGGCGGCTGAGATACGCCGAGGAAATAAGCTTCTCGTCTGCCGCTTATAGCTACTGCCTCTGCGTGTATCTGCCCTGACGTGTCAACTCTTCCGATGACAGTTACATCTCTTCCAAGATGCCGCGCTTCAGTCAATGACTGGACAAGCCTGTTTGGGTCCGCGTTGCTTACACCGAAGTCTGCCGACGCAACTCTGAGCTCGTATGGAGGCACGAGTCCGTTATTCGGCACATATGCGTCAACAACAACCGCCGCGCTTATACCTGTTGCAGGATCTAAAATCCTGAACTGTTTGGCGGAATAAACTTCGCCGCTTGCTTCGCCTTTTATGCGCCCGCTCAGGGGGAGCATTCCACCCGCACTTCCTGTAAGCGCGGCATCCAGTCCAAGTTTGGCTTTC
Organism: Candidatus Woesearchaeota archaeon; assembly: GCA_016188205.1. Classification (GTDB taxonomy): domain Archaea; phylum Nanobdellota; class Nanobdellia; order Woesearchaeales; family UBA10216; genus JACPIG01. Next base: position 3,100 of record JACPIG010000116.1, on the reverse strand, counting down.
ATGTCCTCACTTCTGGGCGCGGTTGACAGGCTTCCCCTGGCAACAACGACTTCGCCCACGTATCTTGGAAGCTGGTCCAGAGATGAAAAATGCGCGGCGGCATTCTCATTTGGCTTGGCAGCCCACCATTGTTCGTAGGTGGCAGTACGGGGAGAATCACCTTTTTTTATAATAAGGTACTGTGCTTGTTCAGCCTGCAAAGGCAGGATGTGTTCTTGTCCTGTATCTGCTGCAAATATAAATCCGTTTTCACTCAGATTTTGCGCACGCCGGTTTTGTCTTCGTGCATCTAATGCGTCAAGCACAACCGGTATCGCCATCAAAGCAAATATGAGTAACATGGAACCGCCAAAGAATCCTGCGCCATTAAGACCTCTAATTAGTGTATCGTCAAAGAATAGGGGCGCTATTTGCTTGTACAAATCGCTGCTTCTCACTGGTTCGTATTGTGGCACGGCTATTCCTGCCAAAAGTGCCAATGCGCTACCAACTGCAACGCTCGTTATCAATTTAAAATCCCTGAGTCTGGATTTGTATGACTGGCTAGCATACTCCAGGAATTTTCTGCCCGGAGAAATAGAAGGGTGAATGGGGACAATTGCCCCTGGCTGGAGGGCATCCACTAATTCGTCAAGGCTGCCGAAGCTTGAAACCGTTAATGCCCGCGCTTCCATTTTTACCCCTGATGCATCTCATACCTGAGTATCGCTGCAACCATTCCGAAGTCTCGCAGCTGTGCGCCTTCCCTTGTCTCTGTGGATATTATTTCAACCTTTGTTCCGTATTTCTTTGCTTCCTCTTCAAACTCTGCTATTGCCTTTTCTTCAAGGTCTTCTGACAGCAGCAGCACGTCAACAACTCCGTTCTTTACGAGTTCCATTACTTCTTTCTGCCCGTAGCTTACCATTCCTTGTTTTGTGGCGAGCAGCTCAAAGAACTTTGCCATTATTTTCTTTTCAGCAGCTATTTCTTCCTGTGCGAGCACGTCCTGTGACTTGTCCACGAGTTCGTGCAGCCCGAACTCGTCAGTGTAGGTTATGTCTTTTATGGCTATGATTTTGTTTTTCAGCTCTGTGGGCAGGTAGCTTCCTTCTGTGAAGTCGTTTTTTGTAGGTCCCGGACCGCCCACTATGAGCCCTTTCAGTTCAGGCTTGCCGAAGAACTGGTCTTTTGCGTGGTCTGCAAGCCTTGTGTAGAACTGCTTTGCCGCGCCCTCACGAAGGCGCTCGAACCTCTGCGCGCTCTGTCCCCCCGCTTTACTCTTTCCCGGAACGTCTGAGGTGTATTTTGCCAGTGTCGTTATGGTTTTTCCCCTTAGCGATGCGATTATTCCTTCGCGCCTGTCCATGACGATTAATCCGTACATCTCCTTTGTTTCCATCATGTCGCGCAATAAGTCGAGTTGGAAGTTTTTGTCGCAGCGGTAAATCCTTGTCTGCAATGGTATGGGCGGGTCTATGCTCCACACGCGCAGGTCTATCTGTCCCTGCTTTGCGACGTTTCCGGAGAAAACCGCGAGCCCGTTTTCAGGTGTCTGCCTGAACAGCCTTAAGTGCTGTATCATTCTTTCAAGCGCGGAAATCACGTTTTTCCTTGTTGATGCGGACTTGATGTTGCTTGCTGTGCCTTGCTCCTGCGACAAGTGCGCTATTATCTTGTTGAGGTCGTAGCCCGTGGGGATGTATACAGAAATGAGCTCTGTGTGCATTGCCTTGTGCTTTTCCAGCTCATTGACAGCTTTCTTCAGGTCGTATTTCTGCTTTGCAGTGAGCGTCATGAGAAGGAATTACGCCAGCGTGTTTATATAGTTAATTGTTGCGGGCTGCTGTTCTTTCAGCGAGGCTCTGCAGGTCCATCATGGCAACCATTCCGCCGATATCGTTGTAGCGCCTGCATTGCGTATTGCTGGAGCCCATTGCAAGCGCGGTTCTTGCTGATTCAATGAACTCTGCTCTGCCGCTGTAGTCAAAAGCGCCGTTTACGACAACCCCTGTGAGCCCTATGCTTGTCGCCATTTCCCTGCCACTGCGGGCGAAAAAGTGTGCGTCAGAGCCTCCTGTGCCAATGGCTGCGGCGTTTCGCGAGTTGCGAAGCATCAGCCTTGCGAGCACGTTAAAGGGAGCCTGTGCATGGGGGTTTGATGTCTCAACCCCGTCTATAAGCCCTTCGTCGAGCAGTTCTGCAAGTTTTTCCGCATCCTTCCTGACTGTTATCCCTATGCGCCCCGGGCTTCCTTGAAGATAAGGGTGCGCGGCAACCACAAGCCTGGGCTGGTCACCGGATGCCTGCCTTGCGAGTTCCTCTACCGGAAGCCCTTCCTTGTATCTGCCCCTGCCGCCGTATACAATGATGTGAGACCCTGTTTCCGTCCATATTTCCTGGGCTTTCAGGACGCGAAGAACAACTTCCCCGTTTATTGTTATCTCACTTAATATGCCTTTTCTGTTCACGCCGTAAGGAGGCGACGCCTCTGCAAGTTCAAGGAACCTTTCGTATTCAATGGCCGGAAGGCCTCCTGGGCGCACGTCATCAATATGCAGTCTGGAAATCCCGTAGCCGATTCCTGGAACCGCCCGTTTTAGGGCGTCGCTGACTGTGCGCATGGCTGGCTTTATGTTGTATCCGCCTGCATTGGGAGTGCCTTCGCCTGCCTTTCCAGTTAAGCCTGCCGGGTAGCTTGTTACTGCTATGAGTTCAACACTCCTTTCCTGCGCCAGGCCTATCAGGAATTCAAGATCCTCGCTGACCATGTCTCCCGGAAGGTGGACATGCATGTCCGCTATGCCTCTGCACTGTGGCGGTTGTGAGTGGTCTGGCAGTGTCATGTCTCGGAGCTGTGTTAGTGATTCCTTCAGGACTTCAAGCCCGACGCGTGGATCTGCCAGCTTCGCCGCATAAATCCCATAGTCGTCAATTATTCTTGCTGCTGTGGCTGCTCCTGTTTCCATTCGCCGCATCAATGAATTCGCGGTTTTCTCAACACTTCCATTCGTTGCTGCATAGCCGGTTACAACAATTGCAGCACTAGTCAAAGCTAAAAGAATCCTTGCCCTGAGAGAAACCATAATCCATTGTGAGTCTTGCACCTGTATAAATTTTT
>JACPIG010000005.1 GCA_016188205.1 Candidatus Woesearchaeota archaeon | reverse complement strand
TCAAAGTGCAGGCAGGAAAGCCAACCGCGACAGTAACAATAACAGAGCAGGCAGCAGTCGCAGAACTAATGTATCTGATAACTGTTTCTTCAGGAGAAGCAAAAGCTGAACTGAAAGAATTCAGCTACAGCTTCAGACCTGAAAGCAGGATAAGGCTTACGCACAATTCAGCAGGAAGAACGTTTGCCAACGAAGCCATTGGCAGCGAAGACGGCGTTATAGAGCTCACAATACCTTCAGGCACGCTTGTTACGAAGAATGGAAAAGCGCTTGACGAAGTTGCGATAAAAGTTATTGACAGGAACTTTGACGGCCTGGAGAACAACATAGTGCTGGGTCAGACCGCATACATGGCGCTGCCTGAAGGCGCAGAGTTTGAACCGCCCATACGATTAACATTTAGATATGACAAAAAAAGGCTGCCTCTTGGCTATTCAGAAGATGACTTGGCAATAGCGTATTATGACAAGGAAGCTGATATGTGGAAAGCCGTTGACAGCGAAGTTGACCGGAAAAACAACAAAATCATAGCCCGGTTATCTCATTTCAGCACGATAGCTGCAGTTTACGGCTGCACAGGAAAGGAAATTGTACCGGCAAACCTCGGTTTCCTGTACAGGTCCCCATGCTATACTGAAGGCGAGGAATGCCCTGAATGGATAATAAAAAGCCCTGACGGCTCATTCCTGAGGCGCCCTGAAGGTGCAGGGCAGGGGGCTGTAGAGCACAACGCAGAAGACGGACCTATATACGCCCCTGAAAACGGCGTGAAGGTTTACAAGCAGTTTGAAGAAAGGTCAGCAGTGCCATGCACGCTTAAAGACTGGGATCCGGATGACGGCTTGCCTGAAACCTACGGCTACCAGAAAGTCATGGATGCAGGAAGCGCAAAATCAGGAGCAACGTACATATTCACGTTTGAAACAAAAGGGAACAGCTGCATTTTTGAGGACAAAGGCATAACAGTAAAGCTTTCCTGCGATGATGAGTGCGCAGACTTCAAATATAACGGCAAAGCTATAAATGCATTACAGGAAGGCAACGACTACACCATACAAATCAGAGGCGAAGAGTTGAAGGACTTGAAAGCAGGCAAGGAAAACACAGTCAGCTTCACAGTAAACAACCTCTACGAGGCGTGCTCCGGGGCAGAAGCATCAATGACAATGCACGGGACAGGGGCATTCCAAAACGTGATGCTGCTAAAGCCGTATAAAGCAAGGGCTTCAGGAATAAAGAAGGCTGACTGCGCTGAAGGGCAGAACAAGTTCGGAATGTTCACGCTGCTGCCCTTTGATGAGAGGATGGAAGCCCAGCTTGACAAGGTGCACGAATTAACAGGAGACTGCGGCTGGGTTTTGCAGGGAGCATACGGCAAGCTGGCATTGTCACCCGGTAACTGGATGCCAATATTAAGCGAGGCAGAGGCAAGGAACCTTGTCGTGATAATAAGGTTTCCTGAAATAAGGGCTTCAAGCGACTACACAGCCCTTTCGAGGAAGTATACTAATTTCCTGTCGCAGCTGAAAGACTCCGGAACCAGAATACGGTATGTGCAGATAGGCAACGAGCCAAACATGCTGAAAGAAGGCTGGATGCCGGCAGCATATGCGGAGATGCACGTCACAATAGCAAAAGCAATCAGGGCAGCACATCCTGGCATAAAAATTCTGAACGCCGGGCTTAGCCCTAACAAAAATCCTGCAGAGGCAAAAGATGCTATACAGTTCATCAAAGACGTCTGCTCATACAACAACAGGGAAATCAGGCAGTACATAGACGTATGGGCCTCACATTCATACCTTCCGGAGCCAAACTTCTATGAATCAGAGCTGCAGGCGCTGAAAGACAATTGCGGCATAAGCGAAATAAAAGTGATGATAACAGAAACAGGCAGGCAGAAAGCAGAGCTTGCCCCTGAAGATATGGTCGGCGCGTACAAGAACTGGAACTCTGACAGCAGAGTTATCGGGGCAACCCCTTTCCTTCTTTTCCCAACATCCAACCCTGACTGGACAGAGTGGAACTGGATAGAGAAAGAAGGAGACAAGTACGTAAACACAAGACAATACGATGCAATCAGGGCGCTGAGGCAAAAAGCTTTATATACGGGCTAAACAAAAAAGCAGCCTGGATGAGCAGCGGCAAAAAGAGGGCACAGATATCCGTCTTTTTGATAGTAGCTGTGCTGATACTGGTACTTGGCGGGCTGCTGCTAGTTAAGACAAACAAGCCGAGAGTGCTGCCAGCTTATGATTTGGAAGGAGCAGACACAGAGCCTGTCAGGGGAACTGTCAACCTCTGCCTAAAGCAGGAACTCATAGAAGGAGCTCAGCTTTATGGCTTTAATAAAAAAGACAAAATAGAGAAGCACATAGAATCTGAAATAAAAAGCTGCGTGGATTCTTCAGCGCTAAAGAAGCAGGGGCTTGATGCGAATGTAGGGAAGCCCTTGGCCAGTGTAGATGTCAGCGGCACAGTTTACACGGCATCATTAAACCTTCCGATAACAGTCAGCAAGGGCAGCTCAAGAACACAGATTACAAGCTTTTCTGCAACACTCAAGAGGGAACAGTCAGTAGCATTGTCAAACAGCCCTGAAGGGCTAACATCACCAGTTTCCATGGTCACAAGCGACGGAACATTTGAACTCAAAATAGAAAAAGGAACAAAACTGGCAGGCAAAGAAAGCTCTGTCAAGGAACTAAAGGTAACAACCAACGACAAAAGATACAATGGCATTGACAACAGCATAGTGCTTGGAGGCATCACTTATGACATAAGCCCTGACGGAATAACTCTTGACAGGCCTGCAAAAATAACCATATACTACAACAAAGAAACTCTTCCAAAAGGGGTTAATCCAGATACTTTGGCAATAGCGTACTATGACGAATCCAAAGAAAGATGGGCAGGGCTGCAAAGCACCGTAGAGAAAGAAAAAGGCAGCGTTACAGCCACAACTTCCCATTTCTCATGGTTTGCAGTGACCATGAACTGTGCGCCATCAGAAAACAATGAGCCGCAAACAATCTACCTTGGCTGGGTGTACAGGGAACCGTGCTACAGCGGAGACAGAAGCTCCATAAGCTGCCAGCCTGAGTGGATAAAGGGATCTGACGGTTCAATATATGCGCCACAAGGAGCTAATGTCTATTTAGACACAAGGTTTACCAGGCCCCTAAGAGATAATGAGAGACCGAGCTGCTACAAGCGTGACTGGGACAAAAACCCTGAAACGCCAGACACATACGGATACCCTGACGTCAACGACGTGGGCGGCAAAGGAAGCTTCCTGCTAAAGTTCACGCAGGAAAACGGCAACACGTGCGTCTTTGAGAAGGAACCAATAAAGATAAAAGTTGAGTGCGATGATGCATGCACATACGTAAAGTTCAACGGCAAAGAGCTGAAACAGGAAAATGACGTGTATGTCGTTCCAGACGACAAAAGCATAAAGCCGGCAGGGGAAGATAACGTGATAGAATTTGAAGTCAGCAACGCGCAAGACCACTGCTCAGGCGTGAGGGCAACTCTGGAGCTGACAGGAACCGGACTGCTTCCCGAATGCGGGCAAGGACTAATAACGAGAAACTGCAGGTGCGGCACAGGTCAAAACATTGCAGTTAATTATGACTATGACAAGCTGCATGAAGTAATGGAAGATAGCGGAAAAAGCTATAGTGAGCTTGAAGAAGAAGAGCTGAAAGAAGCAATGCCTGAAGGCACAGAAGCTTACTGCTGCTCCGGACTTGCAGCTGACAAGCCATGCGCAGAAACAGAAGCTGCAGCAAAGCAGGAAGAAGCCGGGCAAGAAGAAGCAGGAGGTCAAGGCGGACAAGGAGAGCAGGAACAGCCACCTGCACAGACAGAGAAAAAAGCCTTTGACTGCACAGTGCAGGAAAGGATAAACTACCTGTGCAGGTACGGGCAAAATAACGAGGAAGCATACAATCCTGAATATCCAAAATGCAGCGGCGAAGTGGAAGGCAGAAAGGTTGGATTTTCAGACAGAGCAATAGCTGCAGAGATGGGATACCTAAGCCAGCAAACGAGGGATTCAAAACTTATAGAGTTGCCTGAATACGACTCAGAAGGCAAATACTACGGAAACGCGTTCTGCACATTGGAGCAGGCAACAGGGCAGGCAGATACGGAACAAGCTGCAGAAACCGGAGAACAAGGTGCAGGAGAGGCAAAACCTGAAGAAGCTGCTGCCGCACAAGCATTGGAGCCGTCAGAGCCTGGCACAGTGGAAGCTGAAGGGTTCAGCCAAAAAGCGTACCTTGGCAACAACCTTTGGCAGAGCTGCACAAAGGAAAGCCTCGGATTAACGACAAACATAAACGGCAAGGAAGGCTATGACTTGCTGTGCAGGAAAAACGGTGACTGGTACGAGTTCACAGAGTGCGACACAGATAACAAGCAGGAGCACACAGGCGAGCACGGCGGCATTGCAAAGCAGGGAACAATATATGAGGTCAAAGGCAACGACTACATGTGCGCTGAAAGCAACGGCTACGAGCGCTGGGCAAAGTGCGGAGGCGCAGCATACACCACAGACAAAACAATATACGTCCCTGACAGCAGCAGCATAACAGCAAGCGGCAAGTCGTACTATTGCTGCACAGACCAGTTCAGGACAACTCCATGCAGCCAAGTCGCCGCCAAGAGGCAAAACCTGTGCCTGCACACAGAACTGAATTCAGGGCTTGTTTCCGAAGACAAGGAGCTTGAGCTTGCAAGAAGCATAGGAGCAGAATACGTCAAGCAGACATTTGAATGGTCAGCTGTCCAGCATGACGGCCCAAATAGCTGGGACTGGAGCATGTTTGACAGGTGGTATGGAAAGATACGGGCGAAAAATCTGAAGGTTATTGCAAGGCTTTCTGGAGCGCCAGGGTGGGCAAGGACTGAGAAAGGAGTGAACACAGGTTACACTCACAGCAAGTGCAACCCTTCCTGCGGCAGCTTTAACAGGCCTGACATGGACAAAATTGACTACTACGGCGAATATGTAAAGATGTTTGTGGAGCGCTACAAGCCGGATTATGTACAGATATGGAATGAGGAAAACCTCGCGTTTGAATGGGGCGAAAACGGACCAAACCCGGCAGAATATGCAGTGATGTTGAAAGTTGGCTACAACGCAGCCAAGAATGCCAACAAGAACACAAAAGTCACACTGGGTGCTTTGGCACCAACAGATACAGATACTTTCAGAGGAAAGGTATGTGAAGCGGCAGGTGGAGATAAAGAGGAAGCATGTGTAAAATCTACAAATTGTGAAGAGCTAAGCAAATACATTAAACTATTAAACGACGAGAAATGCGGCGATTTCAAAAAAGGCAATGTCATAAGGTCATATAGCGAGGTTGACTATCTTGCAAAACTGTACGAGGCAGATCCTGATATAGGAAACTATTACGATGTCTTAGGGATTAATTCACACCCCTTCCCCGAAACCAGCCCTTCTGACAAATGTGGCGTCGGGCAAATTGTGGCACTCCATGTTATCGACAAAAAAAGCATGGCAATTAACCAAATTGATTGCAAAGAAGATGAAAATGATAAAACTTGTTTTAAAAGAGGCTTTCTGCTTGCTCCATTAGGAGGGCCGGGAGGCGACTGCCGTGGATTTGACAGAGTAAGATTAGTACATGAATACCTTAAGAACAACTTAAAGGATGACAAGCCTGTTGCCGTTTTAGAGTTTAGTTACTATCTGAATGCATACTTCGCTTACAGCAGAGATTTGGACGACACTGATGTGCTGAAGGATGAAGAGTCCAGGCAGGCAAAGAAGCTTGAGGAAGGCTACAAAATAGCAACTACAGAATGGAAGGACTGGGCAGGACCTGTTTGCTGGTTCCTCACATCCTCAAATCCGCGCTGGGACACCATCGGCAACATGTTCAGGTGCGATGCCTCAAAGTGCGACTACGAAGTCAGGCCAGCGGCATGCTCATACGCTGCAGTTGCCGACAAGCCAATAGTATCCTCATTAGCCCCAGACTGCGCTGCAGGGGCGGCTGTAGTTACATGAATATGCAGGCACGCGTTTCATACATGGAATTTGTAAACAATTATATATCGGGTAGTTTCTGGGTGTAAACCATGAGCAAAAGGGGGCAGGTAACCGTTTTCATCATTCTCGGGCTTTTTGTAATGGTAGTTGCAGGGCTTTTCCTTCTCAACAGCCAGGGGAAAGACAAGCTTCCTTCAAGGCTTGCGTCAGAGCAGGAGCTTTCTACTGTAAACGCAGAGGGCTTATCCATCCAGAGCCAGGTCAACAGCTGCCTCAAGCAGAAGTTCCTTGAGGGCAAGAGCTACTTTGGGCTGGAGAAGAGTGCTGAGCCTGAGCTTAAGGCATACATAGAGTCGACGCTACCCCAATGCGCTGATTTTACAGGTTTCACAAGCAAAGGGCTCAAAGTGCAGGCAGGAAAGCCAACCGCGACAGTAACAATAACAGAGCAGGCAGCAGTCGCAGAAGTGCAGTACCCGATAACTGTATTATCAGGCCAGGCAAAGGCAGACATGAGCAGGTTCGGATACTACATGAAGGCAGAAAGCACAATACTCCTTAAGCAGGGCGGCGATGGAAAGACAACTACTGATGCCGTCAAACAGGCAGCAGACGGGCTTGCAGAGCTGAAGATACCGGCAGGCACAATTGTTACGAAAAATGGGCAGACACTTGGTGAGGTGTCTATTAAGGTGGTTGACAGGAACTTTGAAGGGCTGAGCAACAGTGTTGTGCTTGGCGAAGTCGCGTACGAAGGCTTTCCTGACGGAGCGGAGTTTGACCCGCCCATAGAGATAACGATAAGGTATGATGATGCTGACATACCGCCGGGCATAACAGAGGAAAGCCTCTCAATCGCATACTATGACAAGAAAAAAGACCTTTGGGTGTCGCTTCTGGACAGCGAAGTAGACACAGAAAACAACAAGGTGACCGCGAGAGTTTCCCACTTCACGCCATTCGCAATAGTGATTGGGTGCGGGAAGCAAGACACGAAAGAAAACCAGCAGACAATATACTTCGGATACTTATACAGGGAACCGTGCTACCGCGAAGGCGTGCTGTGCCCGGAATGGGCAGGAAGGGACGACGGAGCTATATATGACCCCTCTCCTAACAAATATTCTGAGCGTACAGAATTTAAAGATTTAGCAGAGAGTACTTGCCACTTGGCCGACTGGGATAAAGATGTGCTAACACAAGAAACATCCGGCTACGACGATGTTAAAAAAGTAGGGAGCAAGCAAAGCGCGGCAAAGTTTGCGTTCAACCTTGCCAATAAAGGGGATACCTGTGTGCAGGAAGGCAGGGCAGTTACCATAACAGTAGACTGTGATGACGAATGCGAGGATTTTAATCTAAACGGAAAAGCTCCGGACCAGAGCAACATAAAGTCAGAAGGCGCCGTAAGCAAAACCTACACACTCACTTTCCCAGCTTCAGCATTAAGAACAGGACTGGCTGATGGCGAGAAAAACGAATTAAGCCTCACGGTAGTCAACAAAATTGCGCCGTGCTCAGGCGTGGAAGGAACCTTGACGCTGCAAGGGCGCGGGGAATTTGAGAAATGCCCTGAGGGAGAAGGAGCCCTCACAAAGGGCTGCAGGTGCGGGACACAAAACACAGGAATAATATACGACAAAGCCGCGATACAAAATAAAGACGGGGAAACAGCCAATGCGGATGCCTTCTACAAGACAGTCAACAAGAAGTCCTTAGATCTAACTCCTGAAGATAAGAAATTATTAAGCGATGCTGCGGAGGGAAGCAAAGCCCGATACTGCTACAAAGGAAGCACGCCAGTAGGAAAGGAACAGCTGGACAGGATAAAAGCCGAGAGCAAAACCCACAAGGAAGCATTCAAAGCCTCAACTCCAAAAGAAGACCAACAGATACAACACATACAGGACTGCTGTGGGAAAGAAGGTGCAAATATATATCCTGACACATCATCCGAAACAGGCAAAGAAGGATGCGAAATAATGGTCTGCAAGAAGAACGAACAATATTTCTGGACATACACCGGCAAAGGACCTGAAGGAAAAAACTGCAAAGGCACAGGAGGAAACGCAAATGCGTTTCTGGAAAAAGCGTGCGGTGGGACTGGCTTGGGAGGCGCTGCAAATGCTGGGGTGCCTGGAGGAACTGTTGTACCTGCACCATCCGGTCCTACACAGTTGGCAGACATATGCCAAAATAAGCCGGACGGAACACACTGCCTCGATCCCAATAAGAATAATGATGTCTACTATTGTAAAGCTGGTGTGCAAGTTGAAGGAAATGACTTGCAAAACACACGGCCTTGCGAAACCAGTACCGTCTGCATAACAAAAGAAAATGGGCAAGTAGAGTGCAGGAGTAAAAAGGCAAACTCGGGTGAAATGTGCGGTTATGTAAACGGGAAAGTAGTAAGCTGCGAAGAAGGACTGAAATGCCAATACAGAAATGAAGTTGACGAGGCAGGCATGTGTGTAAGCGCATCGCCTACTGCGTCAGGAAAAGACTTTGCAGAATGCGCTAACAAAAAGCCAGATGACTTTGTTTGCGGTACAGGCAACAACAAAGATAAGCGCATAGTCTGCTCAGGTACTGGGAAAGGGTATCTTATTGGCGATACGCCCTGCAAATATTGCAGGGATGGCGGCTGTATTGAAAAGCCAGATGATTGTGTGACAGATCGTGGAATATTCAGGCGTTTTGAGCGCCCACAGGACTGCAATAATAGAGGATCTAGCTGGAAAATAAAGCAAGGATACTCACAAAACGTTGATTATGTATGCTGTGAAGCTGAACTGCAAAAAGGCGTCTTAAATAACTGCCAGAGAAACGGGAAATATTATGCTGAAGGAGAGACTGTATGCGTGCCATATGTTTTAAATTTGCCGGGCTCTGACGACAAATGGTATAAAAATGAAGAATGTCGATTTGTTGCTCATCCTGAATATAATGAATATGTATTTAGTGAATCAAGCACTTGCAAGGGGGCCTGTAAGTGCACAATTACATATGTGGACGACCAGAGCAGTGGCTTAAAATGCACGCCACCAGGGTCGAAAAAAACAGAAACGGGCAATGCACAAAACTGCAAAGAGTTTTGCGAGAAATGGAATGGCTTTCCTGAAAATTATGTGAAGAACTGCGTTGGAAAGGTAACAACAGAATTTGACTTTACTTCGCCAGCCAATAAGGAGCTATATGCTAACTCCCCATAAGCGCCCAATCATAAGGAACCTTGGGAGAATAGAGAAAAAAATAGAGGAAAGGCTTGTGCGCATACCTGACAAAGCAGTCATATCCGCCTCAGAAACCGGCAGGGAAGTGGGCATGGAAGTTCTGAGCAAGATGACTACGCTTGCAACAGCGGCGTTTGGGATTGCTGCGGCTTTTGCGTGGAACAGTGCGATACAGGCAATATTTGATTCCTACTATCCTGCTGCAAAGGACAGCATATCTGCAAAAGTGATGTATGCTATGGTTTTGACGTCTGTGGCTGTGCTTGTGACTATGTGGCTTGGAGGATTGGCTGAGAGGAAGGCAAAGAAAGCGTAAGCCTGGAGCCTTCCGGAGATTTCTGTTTTTTATCTTACTGCCCTCATAGCCCTTTCCAGGCTGCCTTTCAGGTCTTCCGCAGATATACTCGGCTTCAAGCCGCGCTTCACCAGCTCATCCATAAATTCTCCTATGCTTAAGCCGGATATTTCAGCCGCCTCGCCTGTTGATAACCTGTCAACAAAAAAGTATAAATACTAGTTGTAATAAGTGCGTTTATAGGTGGTAAAAAGTGATAATGAAGGTTAAACTGGGAGACAAGGGGCAGATCGTGATACCGAAGGTTGTCAGGGAAAGCCTGGGGCTGAGGAAAAACAGCACAGCCATACTGGAAGTGAAAGAGAAAAGGATAGAGATAAGGCGCTTCCCAGAAGAAGATTTTGTAAAAGATGCGGCTGAAAGGGCAAAAAGAAGCGGCGGGGATGTGTCCAAGTGGGTTTATGGCGACAGGCTATATGAAGAGGAATTTAAATGATGTATCTGGATGCCAACTTTTTCATATACTGCCATTTTGACCAGGGGAGCAGGGGGAAAGCGGCCAGAGAAATTCTGCGAAAAATAGTTGGTGGAATGCAAACAGTAACTTCTGTGTTAGCCCTGGACGAAGTCATGTGGGTGATAATAAAAAAAAATGTGTCTGGAGAGATGAGAAGTGCTATAGAAAGGATTTATGCAACCCCGAACATAAGAATAGTGCATGTCGGCGCAGACATACCGCTATTGGCTCTTGATTTGATGGAAGCGCATAACCTCAAGCCAAGGGATGCGTTCCATGCCTCAGTTATGAAAAGTTTGGGCATAACAGAGATAGTAAGCGACGATTCGGATTTTGACAAGGTGAGTTGGATTAAGAGAATTGCTCTGATTACGTGACGGATATACGCAACCTTAAGCCAGCAGCTTCATTCTGGAAAGAAACTCCTTTGCCATGGAAAGGCTGTGCTGCGCCGCCTCTTTGGAATATGTGTAGTGGTAATCAGCACCTTCCCGTGCAGAAACAGCAGCGTTAAAGTCGTTCACAAAAGACGACTCAAGTTTCCCTTTCTTGTTCAGGTTTTCAAGCACCACGCCTATTGCAAAGTGCCTTTTCTCCCTCAGCCCCAACCCGAAAAGGACAGCCCTTGCAGCATGAAACATGCAGTAATAAGACTTTACTATGCACCATTTGCAGTCCTTATCTTCCCAAGCCTTTTCAGCAGCTTTGAGGTCATAGTCAGCCTCAGCAAATTCCTTGGTGACAAGCTCACTGTCAGGCATTATCCTGGCAAGGAAACCCTCCCTTATGCAGTCTTCAACATCCATTTTACAGTTCCACCTTGTCCTTCTCAACTCGTTCATAAAAAGGCTTGTCCTTCCTTGACATCTCCGACCATTCCATAGCGGAAAATATGGAAAGGTTTATGCCCTTCTTCAGGGTGGAAGCCAGTTTATTTATCTCTCCAATAACAGTTTCCCTTTTCATAACCCCAATAACAAGCACGTCAAAGTCGCTGCTTTCAACATCCTCGCCTCTTGCAGCGCTGCCATACAGATAAGCCTTAATCTCGTGCCCGCCCAGGACCTTTTTCAGCCCGGAAAGGAGTGAAAGGTTTTGCGCTATTTTCAGCTGCCTGACAACGCTGCTTTCCCTTCTCAGGGAATAGAGGTTTGTCGCGCCTATAACCCTCATGGACAATACACCGGCATTTACGAGGCGCCTGAGCCACTTCACAAGCGTAGCCTTCGCCAGCCCTACCTTTCTAGAAACCTGAACCTGGCTAAGCTCTGCCGAAGGGTTCTGCAGGAAGAAAACGAGCAGCTTCGCCAGGTTACGCCCAGCCAATAGTTCAATTAGTTGTACCATATGGTTCAATTAGTTATTATATTAGTTCAACTATTTAAACCTTTTGAGGCGAACTATAACACACCTTTCAATAATTCCGAAAGATTTATAAATAACTTTTTCTCTATTTGAAAGAATGAAGCCGTCAGAGATGGTTTACAGGGAATTGCTGTACAGGGCGATTGAGAAGCGAAGCAGCAGGACAACACAGTCAGAACTATCAAAGAGCCTACATCTGTCCCTTGGCACTGTAAACTATGCATTGAAGCCGCTGAGAAAGCTTGGCGCAGTGGAAGTTGGCAAAAGAAGCTTAAGTGTTGCAGATGTAAAGAAGCTGCTGTACTTCTGGGCAAGCATCAGGAATGTCGGGCGCGATATAGTTTACAGCACACGGGCAGATATGCCTGTGTACAGAATAGAGAAGCTTGTCCCTTCCGGAACTATCTTCACAGCATACACAGCATACAAGATGAGGTTCAAGGACGTAGCGGCTGATTACTCAGAAGTGTATGTTTATGGCGATTCTGATTTATTCATGGAAAGGTTTGCGGCAACGAAGCAGACACCAAACCTGTTTGTGCTAAGGAAGGACAAATGCATTGACGCTTACGGGCAAACAGCAACTTTAGCCAATATGTTTGTGGACTTGTGGAACATGAAGGAATGGTATGCCAGGGAGTTTGTCAACGCAATGGAGGGGAAGCTGCATGGATTTCTGGAGTGAGCAGCAGGCAGAGAACAGCTGGAAGGTGCTGCAGCAGCTGAAAGGCAAACTGGACTTTATCCTTATAGGCGGGTGGGCTGCTTACCTGCTTGCAAAGCTGCAAAAATCCGTGGACATAGACATAATACTTGACCTGAAAGAGCTGGATAAGTGCAGGAAGATGTTTGATGTGACAAAAAACGATAACCTGAGAAAATACCAGATAAAAATTGAGGGGGTTGATATAGACATTTACGTGCCGTTTTACTCAAAGCTGCCAATCCCTGCGGAAAGGCTTGCAGAGCATGCAACCGCAATAGAATCATTTACTGTGCTGAAGCCAGAAGCGCTGCTCATCCTGAAGCAGGCAGCAGAGCAGGGAAGAAGAGCAAGCGCCAAAGGGCAGAAAGACCGGATAGACATAATGGGACTGCTTATATATGCCAGTCCCGACTTGGAGCATTACAAGGAGCTGCTGCGCACGTATAAGCTGGAAGAGTACAAAGAAGAACTTAAAGAGATGATAAGGACTTTTGATGGCTACAAATACCTTGGATTGAATCAGCGCCAGCTAAAGCTTAAAAAGAAGGAGCTTTTGGGGGAGCTGTAAAATGCAACCACTGACTTATTTCCTGGCGGCACTCATCTCATTCACAGGCATAATTGCAGGAGCTGTTCTTGCCTTCGTCACAAAAGAGGAGATGAAGCCCGGAATTAAGTATTTCATGCTGCTTCAAAAGGCGCTGCTTGCAGCAACAGCTGCTGTTTTTGTTTATTATTCAGGGCTTCAGCTGCCTGTCAGGATTGTAATCTATGCTGCCGTAATACTGCTGCTGGCGCTTAGCAGGAGCATTAACAGCAGCATCGCCTATGCGTTATTAGGGGGTGTGTTCTATTTCAGCAGCTTCAGCAGGCAGCCATTCCTTATCATATCAGCCCTGATATTCCTTTACGGGCTGCCGACAGGAAGCATTATTGCTGCGGGCGTGATTAGGAAGCCAAAGTCTGCAGCCGTAAAAAAGGCGCTTCTTACTGGCGCATGGTTTGTGGCTGTTGCTGCCTTGCTTGGGCTGATTTTGTAGAAGGCACATCCGGTCACATCGTGTTATTAATATATTACCAAAAAGTTCGTCTAAATCCGGTATTTCTTAATATATTACCAAAAGATTTATAAATAAGAGGACGTTTTTGTTTTTGAAATGAACACAGAAATCCATCTTGAAAAGGCACGCAGGATTGAAGCATCCATAGCAAAGCTTGATGAGGAAGATGACTTGGAAGTTATTGCTGAAAGCGCTTACGGAGCTGCGCAGCACTACATCGCCTGCATTTGCCAGAAAAAGATTGGAAGTCACATGGAAACGCATAAGGGACTCATCAGGTTTTTAAGAGAAAACGGGCTGGTTGAGCTTTCCAATATTTTCAAGAACATAGAGGAGCTCCGAATTGGCAGATGGTACGGCAAAAAGGCTAATGGCGAAACTGCAAATCTCGCAAAAGAACTGCTTGGAAGGATAAGGGAAGTGGCTGAAAATGGAGGAAAAGGCATTAATTAATGCGGCTGTCTCCAAGCTGGCGGGCATGGAAAACCTTAAGGCAATAATATTATTCGGCTCATACGCAAAAGGCACAGCCACAAAGGATTCTGACATAGACCTGCTGATGGTTTTTGACCAGGAAAACCCTGAACTGGCGCTTCAGGAAGTAATAAGGCGGCTTTCAGAAATAGATAAAGAAGGAAAGATATCGCCGAGGGTGACAAACCTTTCTGATTACGAGCCGGAATTCTTCCTTGATGTTTTCAGGCACGGTAAAATACTTTACGGCAAAGTTGTTCTGAATCAGGACAAGGCTATCCTCAGGCCTTACAGGGCTGTATATTACAAGCTTTCAGGATTAACGGCTGCAAAGAAAGTGCTTGTATCTAAGCAAGTACACGGCTCTGCATCGGTTGTTGGTAATAAGCGATACACGTATAAGGGAATAAAAGACATTCCCGGCTTTGAAGTGCTTGGAAGGTCGGCAATTTTAGTGCCGGAGAAGAGCTGTAGATACTTCAAAGGATTCCTGGAAGAAAACGGGGTTAAGTATAAGGAGAAAAAGGTCTGGCTTGAATAGCTATAATAGCGGAACTAAATAATTAATGTGTTTAAAACCCAAAAAACCTTCTCAACAACAGCTGTATCCTCTGCCACAAAGTCAGCTTCTTGAGCGTGATGCTGATTTCAGTGCTCTTCTCATAAGCCCTGCCGTTCAAGTCTCCGTATTTCACATTTATCTGCATTTTGTTAAGGCCTTCCTTCAACTCTCTGCCAGTGAAGGAAAAGACAAACGTGCTGCTTTTGTTAAGGGCTTCAGCGTCAAGCCTTTCGCTTCCGGCAGCAGCAGCAACCTTTACCGGCACTGACACAGACTTCTTTTCAGCCACAAATGACACGTTAAAGGCTTCATTGTAGGAAACACTGGCAGGGTAGCTTATGCCGGAAATCTCTACTTCAGGCACGTCAAGAACGTTGAGCTTCAGAAGCGCGGAGCCTGAAACGTCTTCGCCTGAGGCAGCGATTATTATGCTCTGGCTGCCGGTCTTTGAGAAGCCATACGTGAAAGATGAGTTTTTGCTTTGGGAGATGCCAAGGTCAAATACGTCACAGCCAACAAGGCAGGCTGACAGCCCGCTGATGAATTTGTTGCCGGAATTCTTTGCGTAGCAGCTGATGTTTGCGGTTTCATAGGTGTAATACTGCTTCTTGTCAGGGCTGCAGCTAAAAATCAGGCTTGATGCGGTTTCTTTGCTTTCTTCCTTCCTGACCACAAGCCTGTCAAAATAGCCCTTGTTGAAGACCTCTGCCCTGGTGCCTGCAGAGAAGCTTGTGAAAGAAGTTGCGTTGCGCGTCGCATAAAACCCTATGGGGAAAGTGTAGATGAACCTTTTGTCAAGCTCATCATCAACCTTTATGTAGAAATACTCTATCTTTTCCTCTCCGGGGCGAAGAAGGACATGCCTCACAGGGCCGTCAATATCAAGCCCCTTTGTTTTGCCTGCAATCACCTCAACAGCAACATAGTAGTCCTTAAGGTTTCTCAGGCTTAGCTTAACAAGGTTGTAGGAGCCAAAGCCGACTTCATCCTCGGCAACGCTTGCCGACATATCTGTCTGCGGCTTTACAACGCCATCTGAGGATATTATTCCCGGCTTTATGTTTATCTCGTCTGTCCTGATGCTGAAGCCCCTTCCGTAGGCAGAAGCAGAAAGCTCAACTGCCTGGCTTGAGTCAACAGAGTCAGATGCCTTTACGTGCCCTGCGTCAATGTAGCCAAACTCGCCATAAGTTGTGTCAAAGGGGACCCAGCCATAACCAGGAAAGTAAACCTCAGCCCAGCCATGCGGGCCCCAGTTGTCAGGGAAAAGCGGGCTGTCTGTATAAGCAACGCCTGAAACAAACCTCGCAGGCAAGCCGAGAGAGCGCATCATGGCGATGAAAAGGTTCGTAAGCTCATCGCACACTCCCTGCCTGTTCTTCAGAACCCAGCTTGCTTTCTGGCTGACATCGGCGGTAAGAGTGCTCAGGTTGTATTCTATGTTTTGCTGAGTCCAGTTAGCTGCCCTGAAGGCAACCATGTACAAGTCGTCCTCGCCCTCTGCAAGCTGGGAAGCAAGCCGCACTATGTCAGGGTTGTCTGAGTCTATGTTTTCGCTTGGTGTGGTGTAGGGGAGAAGCGCAGGGTCAAGCTCTCTTATCGGGAAGGCGACCTTTTCCCTGACCTTTGGCTGCCAGGGCTTAACTTCAACAGTCATGTTCATCATCGCGGCAAGCTCCCCTGGCTGCGGGCTTTGCCATGAAAACTGCATCACGCCATTGCCAGTCTCAGCCTCAGGGCTCGTGCCCATTGAAAGCACCTTCTGGGACTCCGTGTCAGAAGGCACAAAGCTCACATTCGCATTTACATACTCAACGCTGAAGCCAGGGCTGGCAGCATCAAGTTTTATCTGTGCGCTAAGGTTAACGCCTATCAGGTTGCGCTCTGCAAGGAAAGGTGAGTCGGCAGCTACAGCAAAAGCGGCAATAACCGCTGCCAGAATGAGGGCAAGCACTATTTTCATAACAGCCATTTTAGCCGCAGCATATTTAACTCTTTGCATAAGTGTGTTAATGCAGCTTGCACTTTAGAATTTTGACAATTAACTTGACTTCATCATGGCACAGAAAGATTTTTAATGGCAAACTTCTGTAAGCAAGCCATGCAGCACAAAAGGTATGAGCACTCAAAGGACTTTGTGGCGTGTGAGGTGTGTGATGCGCCTGTATCAAAGCTTGAATACGACAGCCCCCTTTACTGTGACAAGTGCATTGCAGAAATGGA
The DNA here is from genome assembly GCA_016188205.1 of Candidatus Woesearchaeota archaeon. GTDB lineage: Archaea > Nanobdellota > Nanobdellia > Woesearchaeales > UBA10216 > JACPIG01. The sequence goes on along the minus strand of JACPIG010000005.1, from coordinate 3,698 downwards.
GAAAAGGGACATGAGCCCAAGGAAGTACAGGAAGTATCTGGAGCTTAAGGACACATTGAACCGTGCCTGATTCTATATGAAAACTGATGATGTTTGAGTGAAATAAATTTTTAAACAACGCACGTATCGCACACGTCATGAAAATCTCCAGGTGCATGAGCACCCAGCATCCTGACAACGTTAACATTCCGTTCTTTGCAGAGAGCTCTGAGCTCACCGGAGATGATGAGATAAAAGAGGCGTTCTACTCATACTCTCATCTGCAGTGCAGGGAACAGCTTTGGGACTGCGAAGGAAAGGAAGTGGATGCTTTTGTAGTCAAGAAGCTGCTAAGCAAGTACGAGCCATACTTTAGGAGAAAGAGGCTTGGCAGGGACGTTTTTCTCACGCTGAGAGTTCCCAACCCATCTGTTGAGAAAAATGAGGCAAAGATACTGCTTGAAACGCTTGAGGGCATCCCAAGGAACTTTGATACGGCAGCCCTTTTCTACGGCGACGACATTGCACCGATATTTGAAGTTGCCATGCCAATGTGCACAAGCGACCGCGAGATAATAAGGGTTGCAGAGTACTACAAGACTCATGTTGTCGGAAAACAGCTGCACACGCTATCAGAAGGGGATATAGCAGTTTCAGACTGGATAGGGAAATTCTCGCCGGAATCAATAAGGCTAATACCGCTAATGGAAGACAAGGAGACGATTCTTAATCCTCAAAGGGTGATTGAAGGCTATGTGAAGAGCCAGAGGATAAACGATTACCTTCGTGTATGGCTGGCAAGAAGCGATCCCGCCCTGAATTATGGAAGCCTGACAACGGTGCTAATGCTGAAGATTTCTCTTCAGAAAATCAGAGAGCTTTCTGAAAAGTTGTCGGTAGAGCTGCCCCCGATACTGGGATGCGGCTCTGCGCCTTTCCGCGGGAACTTCCGGCCGACAAACATCAGGAGCTTCATGAAAGGATACCCCTCAGTACATACTTACACGCTTCAGTCCGCATTCAAGTATGATTATCCTGTAAACCAGGTTGCAGAAGCAATTGAAGAGGTTGAAAACTCTGCCGTATGCAATCCTGTGCAGGTTGACGAGAAGCGGTGCCTTGATATAATTGAAAAGCTGACCAACGAATACCAAAGGCATGTGAAGCTGATTGCGCCCATGATAAATGAGATGGCTCCTTATGTGCCGTCAAGAAGGAAAAGAAAACTCCACATAGGGCTCTTTGGGTATTCGCGAAACGTCGCAGAGGTAAAGCTGCCACGGGCAATAACATTCTGCGCTGCCATGTATTCGTATGGACTGCCGCCGGAATTAATAGGGCTTAGTGCATTGGACGGGAAGGATGTGGACTACATAAGGAGCGTGTACGCGAACTTTGACAATGACCTGAAGGATTCCTTATGCTACCTGAATGAGGATAACCTGAGGATTTTCCCGCATGAAGTTGCAGGCGCAATAAGGAAGGCGGCGTCATTTGCAGAATATGAGCCCGACCTGAAGCACAGGAAAGTAACATCAATAATAGCCGACGATTACAGCAACCGCAATTTCAAGCTGCTGACTGAAAATATAACCCGCGCAGGATTCATACGGCGGTTCCTTGGCTGAATGATGCTGAAGAAATAGGATTACTGTATGCTTCAAACCACACGCCACAAATCAATTGACACTACTTATTAGTGGTTAAAAAGAGAAAGATTTATATACTGGCTTTTCCTTAAGCATCACTATGGAACGCACGCTGGAGCAAAGGATACGGGCTGAAGCTGCAAGGGTTGGTTTCTTCAGAAAGTTGTCTGATGCAGTTGTCCCCTTATTCGCAAAATATGATCTTGCCGGAGAAGCAGATAAACTCATGAATGATAGTGAAGTGCAAAGCGCCGGGGCAGAGTATGATGCTGTTATAAGGCAATTATGGCGGAGCAAGGAGAAATACAGGGGGTTATGGAACTCTGCAAAGGTGGCTGACAGCACGGACAAGGTTACAAGCTCATTAGGAGCGGTCATAGAAACAGCGGCAGCTGTGGCAGGGCTTCCTGTTGGAGGAGCAACCAGCTGGCTGGCAAACGGCGGAGAAGAAATGCTTGAGATGGCATTCAAGCTGCCTTTCCTGTTTTACGCAGCCAAAGACACGGCTGCAAGAAGCCGCATAAAAGGGCTTCTGGCCAGGGAAGCAGCGACTTTCGCAGCCCCTGTAATTGGAGACATTTACGACCTCAGAAACCTTTACATCAGAACAACTCTAGACCTGATAAGGGAAGACGCGAAAGCGCAACTTCTGAAGTCTTACAGCAAGACACAAATTCATGTGCAACCACGAATAGTGGCAACGTAAAGTAATGATCCCCGTGCTTACTAAAAAGCTTCTGCTTCTTATCTTCTTCCTGCAAACGCTTTAGACCGCATCGAGGTTATGCAAATCAGGGCAACCATAATAAACGCCACAAGGGACATTAAGGGTATTGTCACAAACCCGAAAGTCCAGCTCGGGGCTGCTGCGCACGACACAGAGGTTGCAGAGCACGAGTCTGTAAATCCCGGCGTCAGCTTCGCATATACCTGAAGGCCATAATGGTATGCTGCAATTGCCGCGCCAGCAACAGAAAGCGCCAGAGCATATTTGAACACGTCGTTGGCCTTCTTCCACAGCGCAATGCCGAACATCAGCACCAGTGGATACATCATTGTCCTCTGGTACCAGCACAGCCTGCACGGCTCATAATGCGCAATTTCTGAAAAGAAAAGGCTTCCGGCAGTTGCAGCGACTGTCACAAGAAAGGCGAGCTTCAGGCCATTTTTCCTCAAGAAATAATTAATGAGACTTTTCCTGCCTGCCAATGAAGCGAAATAAATCAGAACAAAAGCCAGCCCGGCAACAGTCAGCCCTGCCAGCGCAAGCTTCACTGAGGCGACAAATGGCATCCTGCCTTCACCGCCAAAGCCTCAAGCTTCTGCTCGCCCACAAGCCTGCTGCCGCCAGCAAACTCCCATGTGGGGTAGCTCTCTATGTTCTTCTCAATGCATATCTCAGTTTGCCCTCCCCGGTTTGGCAGGGAGCACTCAACATAATCTATCTTTTCAAACGATGAACCAAACATCTCCTTCTGGTTTGCACAGTGCGGGCACCAGTAAGCGCCATACATCTTCACTCCCTTCTCTGTGAGGCATGACGCAAGAGCGTCGTTATTGCCGCCTGCGCCGCAGCCTGCAAGAAAAACAGCCATAACTGTTAACACGGCAAAGGCCTTTATCATTTTACGATTCCTGTAAAGCTTCGGTATTTAATGCTTTCTGTTAATTAAGAAAAACCATTTCGGCTATAGAAAGGCAATACAACCCCACTCTGACATCCAAAGCAGTTTATGATATTTCATTCCAGGCACAAAATATCGGCCTGAATTTTGTTTTGTTTTTTTCAGAAAAAAGCTTCTCTGACAGTATAAACGACTTTTCAGGCCCGTATTTATCAAGAAAGCTTAAGAATGATTTTGTAAAATTCGGCTTCGCAAGGTTTGACTTTATTTCAACAGGCATGGTTTTTCCATCTTTTTCTATTATGAAATCAACCTCGGCCATTGATTTTGTGCGCCAGTACTTAAGCTCAATGCCTGATTTCAGAAATTCGGAAGCCACGAAATTCTCATACAAGCTTCCCCGGTCAGGCCTATTTTCAATTTGCTGGAAATTTTTTATAATTGC
>JACPIG010000015.1 GCA_016188205.1 Candidatus Woesearchaeota archaeon | reverse complement strand
TCCGTATTGAGATGAGGATGCTTGTGTCCAGAACATAATTCATTTGAATTCTCTCAGCCTAAATCCTTTCCGGATTTCCTTTATTCTTTTCTCTATGCCTTTGACTTCTTTCGGGTCTTTTGCCCGCCACGACAAGATTTCTTCCCACCTCGCCTTATTGCCTGTTTTGCCTGACTCCTCGCTTAGTTTCATTATGAAGCGCCCGATGCTTAATCCGTGCTCGTTTGCCCTGGACTTGAGCCTGGACCAGCCTTCATCGCTCACTCCCCTAATTGCTTTTGTTGGCATTTTGCTCGCTTAATTGCTTTGTTTAACATGTTTAACATTGAGTATTTAAGCTTTTCTTTTTTGCGCCGATGCGCTGCCGGAAAATTGCCGCTTAGCAGCGAAGGATTTTCGCTCAAAAGCCTTTTTTCCAAAGGGTTTTCAGAAATTCCGGATAAATAAATCAATCATCCGGAAACTTTCCGGGTTTTCCGCAGAAAGGTTTATTAATCAGTTCTGCCATGGTTCATTTATGCTAAAGCAGAAGTTAGTAAAAGATGATCCTTCACTAAATAGCATCAGAAGCTTTCTTACTAGAACTAAGCAATCCGGTGACAAAATCGGAATGATAGAGCTCATGTCAAAGTTCAATTGCCCGCCGCAGAAAATTAACAGAATTATGAGGCGGCTGGAAAAGGAAGGCGTGATCAGGGAGGAGGAATGGTAGAAGTTACTGTCCCGGTAAAGATTGTGGATGGTGAGGAATGGCTTATCCTAAACCACTTAAGCAGCAAAGGCTTGCTTCGTGCGGTCAGGGTTGACAAGAGAAAAATGCAGGTTTTGGACTGGGATGGCCATCACTGTGATGAAGCTGTTGCAGAAGGCAGCATAAGGTACCGCGCTAAACATTGGCGGCGGATATGATGTTTTCCGGTTCTGCAAACCTTTATATACAACCCGTCCCGTGTTTGTGCACATGAAAAAGCAGGGGTTCCGTTTCAGCACGTCGCATAATGAAGTTTCGCAGCTGCTCAGGGCGTGGGTTGCCATCTCGTTTGCCTTCGCCGTGCTCCTTAACGGCGGCTTTGACTTCAGTGCAATCTTTCACGGCAGTTTCGGCAGCGCAAGGTTTTTCTATCTCATGGTTGTTGCCGCATTCACTGTCGGCACGGGCTTTCTTCTGCACGAGCTGGCACACAAGGTCCTTGCCTTGCGGTATGGCTGCCGTGCTGAGTTCAGGAGTTTTGACCTGATGCTGGTGCTTGCAGTTGCAATGTCTTTCTTTGGCTTCATCTTTGCAGCTCCCGGAGCTGTCTTCATAGAGGGCAGGGTGAATGACAGGAAGAACGGGATTATCTCGGCTGTGGGGCCGCTTACGAACATGGTTCTTGCGTTGCTGTTTTTTTCAGCGACTTTGGTTCTTTCGCCGTTTTCTGCAGCTTTGGGGGAAGTCATGTTTTACGGCTCCATAATCAACAGCTGGCTTGCGATTTTCAACCTTATCCCGCTGGCGAACCTTGACGGGACAAAGGTTCTGAGGTGGAGCAAGGCGGCTTATTTTTCAATGCTCGGCTTTTCGTTTGTCCTGTGGCTGCTGCCTTCTGCATTGGCTAAGGCGAGTGTGTTTGGCTGACTGCTCTAAACAACAACTTTTAAATATGACTGGCTAATCCTGTTTTTTCATGGTTGAGCTTAAGATTGTTGTTTCAAACCCTAAAACCGGCCTGAGCGCGCAGCTCAGCGCAAAGGACCAGTCTGCACGCTCACTTATTGGGCTGAAGATTGGGGACAAGTTGGGCGGCGAGTCCATAGGGCTTGCAGGGTTTGAGTTCGTGATTACAGGCGGCTCTGACTATTGCGGCTTCCCAATGAGGAAGGACCTTCCCGGTGTCGGGAGGAAAAAGCTGCTTTCTGTTTCCGGCGTTGGCTTCAGGAGTGTTGAAAGGGGTGTAAGGCAGCGCAAGACTGTCTGCGGCAACACGATTCATGAGCGCATCGCGCAGGTAAACCTTAAAGTTTTGAAGGAGGGTAAGGAGAACATCTTTGCCGAGGCAGAAAAGAAGGCTTCTGAGAAGAAGGCTGAGAAAGAGGCGAAGAAAGCAGAGAAGGCAGGGAAAAAAGAGAAGGCAACGGAGAAAAAGGCTGAGAAGAAGGAAGAAGGTGCTGCGGAGAAGAAGCCTGAAGCCGCTGCTCCTGAGAAAGCGGCAGAAAAGAAAGTTGAAGCTGCTGCTGCTGAGAAGAAGCCTGTGAAAAAGGCTGATAAGGAAGCGGCTGCGCCTGAAGCCGCACAGTAGGTTTCCGGAATTTCTGAAAAGTTTACAAAATTCGGGCTGATTTTCGGATAATTTCTGTTTGTTTCGGATTATTTCCGCCAGCAAGGAAGCTTTTTCCGGTTTTCTTGGAACAGCATTTATTAAGAAGTTGTGCGTATAGTAATTCATGTCTGACATAGAAACCCTGTTACTGCTGAAGCTATTCAGAAGAAAGATTTGGTCGCACAAGATGATTAATGAGTCCGACTTGGTTAATATGGTTTCAAAGCATTTGAGGGGAGAAGCGCGCCATGCACTGGAGCGGCTTTACAGGAAAGGGTTGCTGAACAGGAAGCCGGGAGTTCAGAAAGAGTTCAGGTATTCATTAAGGACTGACATGAAGCAGGACGTAGAAAACCGCCTTACTGCAGCGGGTAGTGACGTATAAAACTTATACGTTTAAAGCTCAAAACAAAAACATTTAAATATGAGGGGATGTAAATGCTTATAATGCGCAGGATGCACAAGTCGGCTTTTGTGGATGCTTTCGGGGAGTCGCCCAGGATAAAGGCACTGGATTTTGTGCTTGACAACAGGCTTCTGGACTGGTCAAAGTCCGACATGGCAAGAGCCACAGGCATGTCAAGGAACACGCTGAACATGTTTTTCAGCAATTTGGTAAAGAGCGGCATTATAGTCAGGAGCAGGGCTATAGGCAGGGCTGTCCTCTATAAAGTGAACACCCGCTCAGGCTTTGTGCAGAGGCTTATTGCTCTGGACAATTTTCTGTGCCAGGATGGAATGCCCGGAATTGTGCGTTCAGGGCGCCCAAAGCAGCGTGTAAGTGCATGAGAGAGATGGATAGCGGCAGCAGTAGCATGGTTTGATAAGTAAAAGTATGAGTTTGCCTGCTCAGGCATGAGCATCAAATTTATAAACCGCATCTTTTTCTGTTTTGCTTCTGATGGCTGGTGCGAAATCTGTTAAGGCAGATGCGGTTAATGGTGATGCAGACGGCTCTGCAAAGAAGAAGCATAATGAAGGCGGTGCAGATACGCAGCAGGGCGCTCAGCCTGAGGTGAACATAGGCCTGGTCGGGCATGTTGACCATGGCAAGACAACTCTCACAGAGGCGCTGACAGGCAAGTGGACTGACACGCACAGTGAGGAGATAAGGCGCGGGATTACTATAAGGCTTGGCTATGCTGATGCCGCGTTTTACAAATGCGAAAGCTGCCCTGAGCCTGACGCATATTCCACAAGCAGCACCTGTCCTGTGTGCGGCGAAAAGACTGTTTTTCTCAGGAAGGTGAGCTTTGTTGACGCGCCCGGGCATGAGAGCCTTATGGCTACGATGCTGTCAGGCGCTGCGATTATGGACGGCGCGCTGCTTCTTATAGCTGCGAATGAGCCGTGCCCGCAGCCGCAGAGCCGCGAGCACCTCACAGCTCTTGAAATAATAGGCGTCAAAAGCATAGTTATTGTGCAGAACAAGGTTGACCTTGTAAGCATGGAAGAAGTGGCAAGGAACTATGGCGAGATAAGGGAGTTTGTGAAAGGAACTCCTTTTGAGGACTCGCCTGTTGTTCCTGTCTCTGCGCAGCACCGCGTGAATGTTGACGCTCTTATTGCTGCGATTCAGGAAAAAATCCCCACTCCAAAGCGCGACTCAGTCAAAAGCCCTATGATGTTTGTTGCGAGGTCTTTTGATGTGAACAGGCCGGGAAGCAATCCGCTGGAGATGTCTGGCGGAGTTCTTGGCGGGGCAGTCAGGGAGGGTGTTCTTAAGAGCGGCGACGTGATTGAGATAAGGCCCGGAAGGAAGGTTGAGAGGGCTGGAAAGGTTTCGTGGCACCCATTGACTGCGAGCATTGTTGGCCTTCAGACAGGAAGCGAAACAGTCAGTTCTGTAGGTCCTGGCGGCAGCATAGGCGTCATGACTACTCTTGACCCGGGAATAGTCAAGGCAGATGCGCTTTCAGGCTCTGTTGTTGGCGTAAAGGATCTTCCGCCTGTCTGGAATGAGCTGAAACTCGGCGTAACCCTTCTTGAGCGTGTAGTCGGAGCGAAAGACAAGCTTGTTGTTGAGCCGATAAAGATTGGCGAGAACCTGATGCTTAACGCGAATTCCGCAGCTACTCTTGGAACAGTTTCCGAAGTCCAGAAAGGAACTCTGAGATGCGTTCTGAAGCTTCCTGTGTGCGCTGAAACAGGCTCCAGAGTAACAATTTCAAGGATGATTGGCTCAAGGTGGCGGCTGATAGGGTATGGGGTGATAAAGTGAATGAACGAATCTGTTGAAAAATGTCGCCGGAAGACTTAGTGCAATACATCGGATGGGCCCCAATAGCTGTTATGGTTGGCTCATGCGTTTATGTTACAGTGATGCTCGGTCTAACCAAGGTAGCATGCGGCTTATCAAAGAAGATTGAATCTCAAAGCGATTTGGAAAGTATAGCTCATAGTGAGGCGCTCAGATTGGGCTTGGAAGAGCCTGTTAGGGCAGTGTTGGATTCCGTTGCCCCCAACTCATACGCAGATATAGCAGAAGGCGGTGCAGCCGAAATCCACATAAGACCTGACGTTGCGACACATGCCATAGTAAGGCATGAGCTTTACCACTTATATGGCGGCCACATTACCCTGTTGCGAGAGCTTGGCGCGCGCTGGGGCGGTTTATTAGCCGGGCCGTATTACTGGATTATTTCTGAGCCAAGTGCATCAATATATGCTGTACTCGGAATAAGGCTTGGCAGGCATACGCAGAAAACAGCATAGCAGGATGAAGAGTCTTCTGCGGTTTTCCTAATGATCCTGTTTTTTCTGAAATATGTGAGAAATTCCATCTAATTGTTTATCAGTCATATTCTGGAAATTAATATGCATGTCCGCTTCTCTTTTCATCTCAACAGCAATATTCTTATAGTGTGAGAAAATTATTACTTGCTTTCCCAAGTTCTTTACAGTCCTTAAAGATTCAAGCAAATCAATGTCTCCTGAAAAAATAACTGCAATATCATAAATATTCTGGTGTGCAAAAGAAACCAGATCCACTGCAAGTTGCACATCTACACCTTTCTGGAATATGCCTTTGGATGGTGTAAATTGAAGCGGTTTTTTCCTGATTTCAAAGAAATAAAAAGAGCCCGCCTTTTTGTAAAAATCTATTTGTCCTTCCCTGTTACGTTTAGCTGAATCTAGAATTCTTTTAAGAGTATCATTTTCTGGCCCCTTTTTTAATGCATCCTCAATCCTTTTAATCAAATGTTCTGTGTATTCGCCGGTATATACATATGTGCGTATATGGCTCAATTTTTCATTTTTGAATTGCGGATTGTTGGATAAATAATCTAAAACAAATAAATTCATTTTATGCCAATCTATATATCTGTCTTGTTTGCGCTCTTCATTTATGCAACTTATACTGGCGCGAAAATTTTCAGAATCCACAAAGACGACGACTTTCATTTAAAAGGGAGGGGATTTACTGTCTTACCCTAAGGCAAGACTATCCCCTTTACTATTAACCATTACAAAGGCTGTATATTGCTTATTATTTATAAACTTAACGGAAAAATCCGGCATTTTCCCAAACTTGTCCCGGAGTATGCATAACCATCTATATCTTCCTCTTAGAAGCAATTTTCCCCCTGACCGCCATAATCAGTGCATACGCAGCTATCGCAGTCCCCGCAATCTAGAAGTATGCCTTGTAGCCTATTTTCCTAAAAAATTCTATACGCGATAGGCTAGATTTGGCGCTTCCCTATGCTAAGTTTGGAGAAGTAAGTGGATGATGGACTGTTTGATAGGTCAAGTGTCTCATGTGTACTGCCAAGAACATAATCGCCATAGCGCTCCACTTGTATTAAAAGCGGCCTTTCTCCAAATGTGCGATCATCATAGCCTTCTTGTATGATGAGTGATCGTCTTGTATATCCTAGCGGCATTTTTTGGGTCAGGAGCATAGGCAGTGGTCTGGCGTCAATATTGTACACATAGGATGTGGGTCCGTTATGATGCTGAGGTGAATATGGGGGGGTGCACGGGTTTAGTTAACGGTAGTAGTTCAACTAATCCTTCTAGAGGTACAAGACTGTCAGTTTTTATTTCTATGTGATCAAGTTCATCTTTCTCAGTATTCCAATATACGAGATAATCCGTAGTCATTACAGGGGATGCATGACCTGTTAATCTTTTTCCTCTAATGTTAGTGGCTCTTTCTGTCAGTTGGCCGTGCTCATTAGGGAAAAGCACAAGGTTTCTTGTGCTTCGCCTGCCTAAGATTATGTCCCGGTTTAGATAAACCGCATAAAGGTCTTCCAATGTGGGGTAAAATATGCCGCTTACTGCTTCCTGAAGCTGCTGCACAAGCCAAACGCCCCTATAGAACGAATCCTTATAAGCAGTCGTATCCCCAGTCTCAAGTCGCGCTTCGCTCATAGAGGATGGTATTCTGCCTACGACGACTTGTATTTGTGATATTTGCGCGCCACCTGGACATGCAATCCATTCTAGTCTTTCTAAACTGTCGGGTTCAATACCTGTTTGTACGCTATTGAATAAATCAACTGGTTTTAGAGCCATTTTATATGAGTCTAATTTGTCCGAGTTTATAAATCTTACGGTAATAACCACTATTAAGTAATGTCAGTTTCCTATTCGCCTGTTTCTGTCCTTAACTGCAAACACCAGCGCAATAGCAGCTATCGCAGCCCCTGCAACCCAGAAATATGGCTTAACGCCAGTGTCCTGCACGAAGGGCGTGCCTATGGTCAGGAGCCCGAAGTTTGCTATGAGCATGTTTTTGGACATGCAGTGCCTGTTCTTATAGTAAAGCAGAAGTGTGGCTGCGAACAGGATGACCGCGAATATCCATATTGGCAGCGCGACTTTCTGCAAAAACAGAAGCGGCATGCCTGCAACTGTTATCCCGACCACGCTCAGGAGAGCAATGGCTGCTGTGCAGATGTTGTGGCAGACGTTGTATGAGCTGAATACGCCTGAGAGCACTGAGATGCTGCTTGTGCTGCTTATCAGCTTTTCTTTTATCCTGGGTGGCATGGTTTTCATTTGCCGCAATCAGTGCTCCTTGGCAAAGCTCGTGATGGCGCTTAGCTGCTGGTTAATTTCCTGCTCTGCTTCTGCTCCGTAGCTGATAAGCATCTTGTCAAGGTCGCTGAAAACGTAATTGCCGAACTCTGTGCGCAGCTCGCCGTTGACATAGAACTTAAGCTTTTTCTCCTTTGCATTGCAGAATTGCCCGCTGTCCAGGCTCAGGCAGGTTTCATTCAGGTTGCCGCCTATGCTTTTGAAGAACACCCATAATGGAACTCCTGTTGCGTGCATGTGGATGACTCCTGACGCGTCTTCCTTGTTCTGGTTGTCGTCCAGGTGTATGAAGCTGCTTTTCATGTAGTATTTTTGTCTGGCAAAATCAACAGGTTTTCCGTCTATGAAAACCTTGAAGTCTGCATGGGTGTGGGCTGATCCCAGAACGCCTATTGTTGAGCTCGGATCCATGTTGCACTGCATCTGCCCTGATTCCATGCACATCTCAACAGGCAT